>CAMYNZ010000128.1 GCA_947259865.1 uncultured Desulfobacterales bacterium
TGAAATGATCCGAGGCGGTACCACCTGCTTTTGCGATATGTATCTGTTTGAAGATGCCGTGGCGCAGGCCGCCAGCAAAACCGGGGTACGCGCAGTTGTCGGAGAAGTACTGTATGATTTTGCGTCACCCAACTATGGACCTATAGAAAAGGGTTTTGCCTACACAAAAATGCTCATTGACAAGTGGAAAAACGATCCACTGATAACAATTGCGGTTGAACCTCACTCACCTTACCTTTGTGCCCCCGAACTTCTCAAGGAGTCCTTTTCAATTTCACAAAGGCATAACATACCCATAGTGATGCATATATCAGAGACCCGCAGCGAGGTCGCTGAAATCCAAAAGCGCTATGGAAAAACACCGGTGGGGTTTCTCGCCGATCAGGGCCTGCTGGCCCCAAACCTGGTGGCCTGCCACTGTGTTGTTCTGACCCAAGCGGATATCGATCTTTTAAAGCGTAATGACGTGAAAGTGTCCCACTGTCCGGAAAGCAATATGAAACTTGCCTCGGGTATTGCGCCCATCCCGCAACTCTTAAACCGGGGCGTCTGTGTCGGGCTGGGAACAGATGGCTGCGCCAGCAACAATAATCTGGATCTGTTTTCGGAAATGGATACCGCCGCCAAGCTCCACAAAGTGAATACCCTGGATCCTACGGTTTTGGATGCATCGACAGTCCTGAAATGTTGCACTCTGGACGGCGCTAAAACACTGGGCCTTGGCGATAAGATCGGATCACTTGAACCGGGTAAGCGGGCGGACCTTATTATCGTCGATACCCATAAACCCCATCTCACACCCATGTACAACCCTATTTCACATTTGGTCTATGCCGCCAATGGCAGTGATGTATCTACATCAATCATTAATGGTGTCGTCGTAATGGAAGATGGACAGCTGCTTTCCCTGGAATTAGAAAAAGTCATGGGCGATGTGGAAAAGATTGCAGACGATATCCGCCTCAGTAACAAAAACCTTCGGGCAAACTGATGACTTACGATATTGTCGTGCACAATTGCACGGTTCTGACGGTCAATCCTGATTTCGATGTAATAGAAAACGGCATCGTTTGTATCCGGGATACACGCATTGAAAGAATTCAGACCCGGGCTAAAACCGGTGCTCTGCCGTCGGCCGATAAGACTATCGATACCAAGGGTGCGATTGTTTTACCCGGCCTGGTAAACACCCACACCCATCTTCCCATGACCCTTTTCAGAGGGCTGGCCGATGATATTCCGCTGCATGAATGGCTGGAGAAATATATCTTCCCGGCTGAAAAAAAACACCTCACACCGGCTAGCATTAGAATCGGCAGCCAACTTGCCTGTGCCGAAATGATTATGTCCGGAACTACCACCTGTTGTGACGGATATTTCTTTGAAGATGATGTGGCTGCCGCGGTCCGTGAATCCGGACTTAGGGCAATCCTGGGGCAAGGTGTTATCGATTTTGCCGCGCCGGGGATTCAAAATCCGTCAGACAATATCAAGCACGCTTTGTCCTATGCCCAGAAATGGTTAGACGCGTCTCCCTTACTCAGGCCGTCTATATTCTGTCATTCCCCCTATACCTGTTCCAGCCAAACATTGAAAGCCGCCAAATCGGCGGCAACGTCACATAATTTACTTTTTCAGATTCATGCGGCCGAAACAAAACAAGAGTGGGAAAACATTTACGCCGATCACGGCAAATCGCCGATCCAATATTTAGACCAGACCGGTGTTCTGGATCATAATACCCTGCTGGTCCATTGCGTCTGGGTTGACGATGACGATATTGACATCATAGCAAAACGTAATGCAAGAGTCTCCCACAACCCGGCAAGTAATATGAAGCTGGCCTCAGGAATTGCGCCGGTTCAAAAACTACTGGATGCAGGTATTGCCGTCGGACTCGGCACCGACGGTAGCGCCAGTAATAATAACCTCGATCTCTTTAGAGTCATGGACTTATGCGCCAAGCTACATAAAGTGCATAGCTTGAACCCTACCGCCCTGGATGCCAGAACCGTATTGCAAATGGCGACCATCGTGGGTGCCAAGACCCTTGGATTGGAAAAAAATATCGGCTCTCTGGAGATCGGCAAGCAGGCCGATCTGATCGTGATTGATACCCGCAAACCGCACTTAACCCCGATGTATAATCCGGTTTCCCACCTGGTCTATGCCGCCAATGGCAGCGACGTTACATCCTGCATAATAGCCGGTCAGGTGGTGATGCAAGATGGCAGGCTGGTTTCCATGAATCTGGAGGAAATAATGGCGCAGGCCGCTGCCATTGCCGGATTCATATCCCATTCAGGAGCGTCCCTCGATGACACTTAGCCAACGCATCAAATCGGCCCGCAGCGAAGGCCCGGCTGATTTGCTATTGACCGATGCCAAAATCATCAATGTTTTTTCGGGTGAAATCGTTAGCGGCAATATCGCGGTAACCGACGGCTACATTATTGGCGCCGGCGCCGTGACGGCCAAAAAAACGGTTGATTTGAAGGGTTGCTGGGTTGCGCCGGGTTTTATCGATGCGCATGTTCATATTGAAAGTTCAATGGCAGGTATCACAGAGTTTGCCCGGGCGGTGTTATCACACGGAACCACAACCGTGGTTGCCGACCCGCACGAAATTGCCAATGTCCTCGGCACCCTTGGAATCCGTTATATGCTCGAATCAAGCCAACAGCAGCCGATACACATATACTTTAGCCTGCCTTCTTGCGTGCCGGCGACGGATATGGAAACCTCGGGAGCCAGACTTACACCCGCGGATCTAAAACCCTTTATGGATCATGAACGGGTCCTGGCACTGGCTGAAGTGATGAATTTCCCGGGTGTCATTCAAAGCGATCCCGATCTATTGATGAAAATTGAAATCGCCAGAAAAGCAAGAAAACCGGTCGACGGCCATGCTCCCGGTCTGTCGGGCACCGATTTAAATGCCTACGTGATGGCCGGTATATCCAGTGACCATGAATGTACGACCGCCGAGGAGGCCCGGGAGAAATTGTCGGCGGGAATGCATATCATGATAAGGGAAGGCACCGGAGCCAAAAATCTCAACGACCTTTTGCCGGTTATCAATGAGCGTACGTCACGGCGCATGATGTGGTGCACGGACGACCGTCATCCCAACGATCTAATAACCGAGGGTCATATTGATTTCATCGTACGCAGTGCCATTGGCAAAGGCCTTGATCCGGTCATTGCCATCCAGATGGCCACCTTAAACCCTTCCGAGTATTTCGGAATCAAAGATGCCGGTGCTATCGCTCCGGGGAAAAAAGCGGATATGGTCGTGATTTCGGATCTTGCCGAACTGAATATCAAACAGGTATATTGCCGGGGTAAATTGGTGGCCGCAAACGGTATCATATCCCCTGATCTCAACAGACCGGTGCCGGTGCCGGTGCCGCCCTCCATGAACGTTGGCCGCGATGGTTTAGATTTTTCCATCCCGGCCGAAGGCCGCCGCATTCGGGTTATCGAGATCGTCCCCGATCAGTTGATTACCCTTGAAAAAAACATGCCAGTGGTTACCGCAGGCAACTTGGCAATAGCCGATCCGTCACGGGACCTGCTAAAAATTGCCGTTGTTGAACGACATACCGGATCCGGTAGGCTGGGCAAAGGCTTTGTCAAGGGTTTTGGTTTAAAGCAGGGGGCGCTGGCCTCCAGTGTCGCCCATGATTCTCATAACATCATCGTTGTCGGCACCAGTGACGGAGATATGCAGGCGGCCGTCAATGCCGTAGTTGAGATGCAAGGAGGGGTGGCCGCAGCATCTGACAGTCGAATTCGTGCCCGACTGGCGCTGCCGATTGCCGGTCTGATGTCACCTGAACCCGTGACTGTCATTCGGGATAAACTGGATGATTTGGTTCAGATCGCCCGGAATTTGGGTTCTGCGCTGAAAGATCCCTTCATGGCCCTGTCTTTTTTAGCATTACCCGTTATTCCGGAGCTAAAAATTACCGATCTGGGTCTGGTAAAGGTCAGTCAATTTGACATCGTACCGCTTTTTATCTAATCGGAGATATATCAAAATAGTTTGACTCACCGCAGAGGCGCGGAGAACGCGGAGATTTTTATTTTTTAGCTTTTCGCTGAGAGGCCGAAAAGCTAAAATCATCGAACCCATCCGGGTTTTGATGATTTGGCTTTTACTGAATAATTAACCCAACCATAAGGTTTGTCACATGATTGTTGACGGAAAACAAACCCGGCCGATTTGGTTAGCCAAAGATAACCAAACCGTAAAAATCATTGATCAGCGGCATCTGCCCCATGCATTTGTGGTGGTAGATCTTAAAACGGCAGATGATGCTGTAATGGCCCCGTGCTGGCAACAGACGGCGATGATCACCTTCTGGCATCCGCTGGCAGCAGATTAAAGGCCGCCCGTCCGACCGCAGTTAATCTAACCTGGGCGGTAGACCGCGTTATTAGTGCTGTTTCAAAGGCTGGATCTCCGGCCGAAAAAATTGAGATCGCTCGCAGAGAAGCCGAAGTAATAGCCGCAGAAGAAATCCAAAATTGTAAAAAAATCGGGGAACACGGTGCAACGCTTATTGATCAAATCAGCCACCGAAAAAACGATGCACCCGTAAATATCCTGACCCACTGTAACGCCGGTTGGTTGGCCTGTGTAGAATACGGCACCGCAACCGCCCCGATGTATACCGCTTTCGATCAGGGAATCGATTTACATGTATGGGTCGATGAAACCAGACCGGTAAACCAGGGTGCCAGGTTGACCGCCTGGGAACTGGGAAAACATGGTGTCAAACACACCGTCATCACCGATAATGCCGGCGGCCATCTCATGCAGCATGGAATGGTGGACATGGTCATCGTGGGCACTGACAGAACCACCTACACCGGTGATGTTGCCAATAAAATCGGAACCTACCTCAAAGCACTGGCGGCCCGGGACAACGACATTCCATTCTATGTGGCTTTGCCCTCCAGCACGTTCGACTGGTCTATCCGAAACGGGGTCAAAGAAATCCCCATTGAACAGCGGGCGGCCGACGAAATAAGATATGTACAGGGTTGGGACGGCAACGGCCTGCGGAGTGTGCTGGTTCCACCGCCCGACAGCCCTGCTGCAAACTATGCATTCGATGTCACGCCGGCAAAACTTGTTACCGGTTTTATTACGGAAAGGGGCATTTGTCCGGCAACAGAAGAAGATATTAGAGCACTCTTTCCGGAAAAGTCTTGACATTTTATCTGGGGCACACTTAAATTTTCCCATGCCAACCGAACTTGAAAAAAAGATCATGGCCTCGATTCAGGAAGACTTGGCGGTCACAGAGCGTCCCTTCCTGGAAATTTCAAAAAGTGTGAACGTGCCCGAGGCGGTCATCATTGACACTTTGAAGATGCTGCACAGCAAGGGGGTCATCAGGCGTTTCGGGGCTACTATTCGCCATCAAAAATCGGGATTTGAAGCCAACGCAATGGTTGCCTGGCGTGTTGATGAAAAGCGTATCGATCGTATTGGAGAATTGATGGCCTCCTTCAAAGAGGTATCCCACTGCTACCGCCGTAACCCCACCGATGTTTGGCCTTACAATCTTTACACCATGATTCACGCCGGGGACCAGGAAGCCTGTAAAGCCACCGCTCGGAAAATGGCCCGCAAAGCCTCGGTGGGCAACTATGCGCTGCTGTTCAGCCGCCGGGAGTTAAAAAAGACTTCCATGAAATACTTCCCGGATATTTGATTACAAAGCCCCGCTGATGAAAGACACACCCCACATTGTATTGATTAATCCCTGGATACATGATTTTGCGGCCTACGATTTTTGGTCCAAACCGATAGGGCTTCTTTATCTGGCATCCCTCCTGCGCTACCATGGTTGCAGAGTCTCTTATATCGACTGCCTGGATCGATTCCATCCCCAGGCCCCCCCGGTTGACCCTTCGGCCCGTTTTGGCCGGGGATCTTTTCTTAAAACCCCAATTGCAAAACCGACCGCTTTTGCCGATCTGCCCCGCAATTATTCCCGTTATGGCATTGCGCAACAATGGTTTCGTGAAGACCTCCGAGGTCTTGCTAAACCGGATTTAGTTCTGGTTACGTCACTCATGACCTACTGGTACCGGGGTGTGCAGGAAACCATAAAAACTGTAAAAACGCTTTATCCGCAAGTAACCCTTTTGCTGGGCGGCGTTTACGCGACACTTTGCCACCGGCACGCAATCGAGCATTCCGGAGCTGACCGGGTAATTAAAGGTGCTGGCGAGTATTGTCTGCTCGACCTTGTCAGCCAGTTCACCGGCTTTGCGGTTAAACCACGGTTTGATCCTGACGATCCGGATACCTATCCCTACCCTGCTTTCGATCTGCAGCATAAAACCAATTACGTGCCCCTGTTAACATCCCGGGGCTGCCCGTTTTCATGCAGCTATTGTGCGTCACACATCCTGAACCCCAAAAGAATGCTTCGGAATCCGATGCGGGTTGTTCAAGAAATCAAGTTTTGGCACAAGCGACATGCTGTGGATGATTTTATATTCTACGACGATGCACTTCTGATTGATGCCGAACGACACGCCATACCCTTGCTTGAAAAAATATTACAGGCCGGTTTAAAGGTTCGATTCCATACCCCCAACGCGGTTCACATCCGCGCTATAACCCCGAAGGCTGCGCGCCTCATGTGGCAAGCCGGGTTTAAGACCATTCGCCTCGGGCTTGAGACGGCAAACTTTGAAAACAGAAATGAACTGGATGCGAAGGTTAACGCGCAGGATTTCAAACAGGCCGTTGTAAATTTGAGAGATGCCGGTTTCAAAAAGAATCAAATCGGCGCTTACCTCCTGGTGGGCCTGCCCGACCAGACGATGGATTCGATCACCGATTCGATCAAAATCGTTAAGCAAAACCGGATAACCCCCGTTTTGGCCTATTACTCACCGATTCCTCAAACAGCCATATGGGACAGAGCGGTTGCAAGTTCACGCTACGATCTGGCAACAGACCCGATATACACAAACAACGCGGTATTACCCTGCCGGTCGGAAACATTTTCCTGGGATACCCTATCGTATCTCAAAAACCTGGCGGCCGCATGAAGGCGAAAATTATGCGAGATGTATATCTGTTTGATTGTTATGATGTGTATTACTGACTCCTTATGGGAAAAAGAAAAATGCTGACGTTAATTTCAAAAGAACTTGAAAAAATAAAAACTGAGATGCTGGTCATACCCGTGTGCCATGATACAGACATTCACAGATATCCCGGGATACTTGCCCTCATGGGTAAGGCAACCGATCTTAAAGAATTTACGGGCCGCAGGGACGAAGTATTGATTCTTTATGAGCCGACTCCGGCCGACGTGCGCCGGGTCATGCTGATCGGTTTGGGGGAGACATCTGAAACGAGTCCGGATGGGTTGCGCCTATTGGCCGGCCGGGTGGTCAACCAATGCATCGCTAAAAATCTGATTGAAGTCATATTTGTCGTTCCTTTCCCTAATAAATTGAACATGCAAATAGAGACGGTACTCGAAGGTCTGATGGAAGGCGCCTGTCTCGGAAATCACCGGTTTTATGCTTATAAAAAAGAAAAGATACACCGTCCGCTGCAAAAAATCAGATTCCTGGTGGAACCGGCGGTTGCCAAAAAATTCAGCAAATCAGCAGCGCGCGTCGAAACCATTTGTGATGGTACCCTGCTGGCCCGAGATTGGGTCAATACGCCCTCCAACGACAAAAAACCAACGCAGTTTGCCAGGGCCATGGTTGATCGCGCAAAAAAGGAGAATCTGAAAACAACCGTGCTCGGGCTAAAGGAGCTGCGGCATCAAGGGTTCGGAGCAATGCTGGCGGTGGCCGCCGGCAGCCAGAATAAGCCCTGTTTAGTCGTTCTGGAGTATCATCCTAAGGGGGCCAAAGATGCCATCGCTTTGGTGGGCAAGGGCGTTACGTTCGACTCGGGGGGCATGAATTTAAAATCTTCCAAAACCCTTCATCGTATGAAGGTGGATATGGCCGGTGCGGCCGCTGTTGCGGCGACGCTTTTTAACGTTGCCCGCTTAAAACCTAAACTCAGCATTATCGGCATTATTCCGCTGGTTGAGAATATGCTTTCCGCAACGGCTACCCGACCGGGTGATATTATCAAGAGCTACGATGGCAAAACAGTGGAAATCGGCAACACCGACGCTGAAGGCAGATTGATACTGATAGACGCCATTGCTTTTGCGATTAAAACCTATAATCCTCAAATATTAATCGATATCGCCACCCTGACCGGTGCCTGTGTCACAGCCCTGGGCAGAAAAATTGCCGGTCTATTTACTTTTGACGACCCACTGGCTGATAAAATCTTATTAGCCGGTGAAAAAACCCGGGAACGCTGCTGGCGAATGCCCCTGCCCGCGGATTACAAAGAATTACTCAAAAGCGAATTGGCCGATATCAACAACATGCCCAGCACCCGCGCAGGGGCAGCCATCACTGCGGCGCTGTTTCTATCCGAGTTTGTCAAAAATACCCGCTGGGCGCACATTGATATCGCCGGTCCGGCCTCCAGCAGCAAAGAAAATGCATATTGCGCCGCCGGTGCCACCGGTTTTGGGGTTCGCCTTCTGAGTGATTTGATTGGTCGTTTGTGACGCTTTTTGCTAAAATAAATCACCGGTGAGGCTTTTGCCCGGATGATTTTGAGCAGTAACTAAAACACTTTGACGCCAATAAATGTGAAACCACTGCTTCTCAATCTGAAAATACGGAGGATATAGAATGAAAAAAAGATTTGCGGTTGGTCTGTTAGCACAGCTTCTTATTTTGACCATGCTGACTCACAGCCATGCCGAACTCGAATGGGACGTGTGGAATACCTTTGAGGTTGAGGAGACCCCTTTGGATGTGGCTGCAACTGCCAAATTGTTGTTTGTCCTGACGGATCGCGGCCAGGTCCTCATATACTTACCCAACGGTAAGCTGATGGCAAAAATTCCGGTGGGAAAATCCATAGACAGAATCGATACCCTCCCGGGGGGCAATGCTCTTTTTCTGAGCAGCCGGATTGACAAAAAGATTAAAATCCTCAGCCTGGACTTTGTCCAGCCGATCAACACGCTGGGTCCTTTCAAGGGAGCCGTCGAAGCACCGGTGGTGATCGCCGTGTTCAGTGATTTTCAGTGACCGGCGTGTGCCGGGCTGGTACCGGTAATCGAGCAGGTGCTCGAGCAATATCCGCAAGACGTCAAAGTGGTTCATAAAAATTTTCCGCTCAGAAGCCACAAGTATGCCCGGCTGGCGGCGATCGCAGTTATCGCGGCTGACCGGCAGGGCAAATTTTGGGAGTTCCACGACCTTCATTTCAAGAATTACAAGCAGTTGAGCGACCAGAAGATTCGGGACATTTCCGTAATACTGGATATGGATACGGAACGGTTCCAAAATGACCTCAAAGACCCCCAAATACAGGAAATTCTAGATCAGGAAGTGTCCGAGGCTGCCCGCTTGGGGGTCAACAGCACGCCGACCGTTTTCATCAACGGAAAAAGATTGCGAGATCGGAGATTGCAAGGATTCCAGACAGAAATAGAAAGGCAACTCCGCAAGACCGGCCATCGTTCCTCAGGAACCAAGACCAATTGAGCATCGCTATTTATCAGCGGCCAAAAAATGCGTAGCTTTTAATTGGCCATAAAAATTCCGATACATTTATAAAGCATCCAGCAACCTCTGGTGGATATTGTCAAAACCGCCGTTTGACATAACCAGGATCAGATCACCGGCGGTTGCTTCTTTTACCAGGAAATTTATAATAGCTTCGGTGCCGGGGAAATAATGGGCCTGCTTGCCGCCTTTTTGAAGGTCTTCAACCAGCAGCTGGGATGAAAAACGCCGGTCCGGCGGGATTTTATTGAGCAAGGGCGGCTTGCGAATGCAGATGAGATCGGCCGGATCAAAACAATGGGGATATACATCCTGGAAAACATCCCGCATGCTGGTGTTTGTGCGCGGTTCGAATACCGCTATGATCCTGCCACTTGTATAAAAAGGTTTTACGGCCGCCAAGGTTTCTCTGACGGCAGTGGGGTGATGGGCAAAGTCATCCATGACCGTGATGCCGTTTTTTTGTCCCCGAATCTCCTGGCGGCGTTTCACGTTATCAAAGCTTTCCAGCGATTTAGACATCACGTCGACCGGCACCTGCAGGTAATGGGCTGTGGCAACCGCCGCCAGAGCATTGAGCCGGTTATGTTCCCCCATCAATTGGGTTTTAAATGTGCCAAACGGTTTACCCTGCCGGGTGATTTCAAAACGGGTCCAGGGCGGATCCGGGATAATATTTCCCAGCTGCCAGATCGATGCCGGTTGCCGGCCGTATTTTTCAATGCAACCCCGGCAGCCATCCAGAAGACCGCCAATATTTTTATCGCTGTCATAGGCAACCAGGAGGCTTTGGCCGGCGATGGCTGAAATCAATCGGCCAAATGCCGTTTTCACCTGATCCAGGTCTTCGTATATGTCGGCATGATCAAATTCGACACTGGTAAGAATGGTTGCAACACCGTTGTAATGGAGAAATTTCGGTCCTTTATCGAAAAAGGCCGTATCATACTCGTCGGCTTCGATCACAATAAATTGGCCTTTACCCAGACGGTAGTTGCTGCTAAAATTTTTTAATATGCCGCCGATCACAAAGCTGGGGTCAAGACCGGCGACATGCAGTATCCAGGCTAAAATCGAAGCAGTTGTCGTTTTACCGTGGGTTCCCGTGATCAAAAGCGGTTTTTTGTCTGCCACCACAAATCGATTCAGCGCCTGGGGCATGGAACAGAAATTCAGACCCAATTTTTGAGTGGCCATCACCTCAGGATTATCCCGGGTAACCGCATTGCCTACCACGACCAGATCCGGTCGATAGTGGAGATGGTTTTCTTCGAAACCATTCAAAACGGTAATATCGTTTTCGGCAAGAAATGTGCTCATGGGCGGATAGACTTTTTGGTCGGAGCCCGTGACGGTGTAGCCAAGATCTTTGAGCATACAGGCCAGCGCACCCATGCCGCTGCCGCAGACCGCAATCAGGTGAATCTGTTTTACATCATCCGGTATGCGGTTTTTATGCATATCCATTGTAAGTATCCCGTTGCATTTTATCCAAAGTGTCGTGGGGTATTATCCCAATTCTTCATGGCGTTAATTCATCCGCAATGGCAGCGGTTCCGGGTTCCCCGTTCAACCTTGAACCCTGAACCTTGAACCCAGAACTCTGAACCCTGAACCTTGAACCTCCCATCGTGAACCGTCTAACCCAATTCAGCAAACGTCTCCGCGGCCGCCTGCACGGTGGCATCAATATGTTCATCCGTGTGGGCGGCAGATACACAGGCTGCCTCAAACTGGGAGGGCGCAAGATATATTCCCCTGTCCCGCATGCTTTTGTAATAGGCCGAAAATAATTCGAGGTTGCTGGTCTTGGCATCCTCGAAATTTCGAACTTTCTGATCCGTGAAAAACAGCCCCAGCATGGATCCGACCCTTTCGACACCGACTTTGATACCGGCTCTTTGCGCAGCCGCCAGAAGACCGGTCGCGAGGCGGTCTGATTTCCGGTCAAGGTCTTCGTAAAAATTCGGCCGGTTTAATTGTTTGAGGGTTGCAATCCCGGCGGCCATGGCCACCGGATTACCGGATAGTGTTCCTGCCTGGTAAATGGATCCCTGGGGCGCAATTCTCTCCATAATGTCTCGCCTTCCGCCATAAGCGCCTACCGGTAATCCACCGCCGATAATCTTGCCAAAGCATGAAAGATCCGGCGATATACCGTACAAAGACTGGGCCCCGCCATAAGCTACTCTGAAACCGGTCATCACCTCGTCAAATATTAGCAAACTGCCATTGTCTTCGGTCAGTTCTCTGAGCGCTTCCAGAAAACCCGGCAGCGGCGGGACGCATCCCATGTTGCCCGCAACCGGTTCCACAATGACACCGGCGATTTTTGGACCCTGAGTGTCCATTAAATTCGAGACGCCATCGATATCGTTGTATGGTATCGAAAACGTCTGGGCCACAAAGGATTCAGGCACCCCCGGGCTGCCGGGAATCCCCAGGGTTGCCACCCCCGAGCCCGCCTCCACCAGAAGGGCATCGGCATGTCCATGATAACAACCGTCAAACTTGATAACCGCGTCGCGTCCCGTGAACCCGCGAGCCAGGCGGATCGCACTCATTGTGGCTTCAGTACCGGAATTGACCATCCGCACCATATCCACGGAATCAACGGCTTCGATAACAAGCTGTGCAAGTTGCACTTCAAGATCGGTGGGTGCACCGAAGCTGGTACCCCGGGTTAAAACGTGACCGATGGCTTCGATGACCGTCGGTTCGCGGTGGCCTAAGATCATTGGGCCCCATGAACCGACATAATCGATATAGCGATTACCATCGGCATCAAAAATCAGACACCCTTCAGCGTGATCAATAAATAACGGCTGGGCCCCAACCGATCGACAGGCACGAACCGGACTGTTCACACCCCCGGGTATGAGACGCTTTGCCTGCTCAAAAAGCTTTAGAGATTTATGATGGTCCATTTTGCAAAATCCTTTCATTGACTGTTGACTTTTTCTTTTAACGAGGCAAAAAATAACAGATGGTTGTGTCACCGTCAAGACACGTTGTCAGAACTAAATGCAAAAGTCGATTTAAAACCCAACAGCCAAATCCGGCAAACTGAAATTGCTTTTTCGAAGTAAAAAAATCCTTATAATCCTGTTAATCCTGTCTAAATAAATGCCCGTGAAACGAAGCTAACCCAAATGACCCGACAACGAACGCCGAAACAACTGGCCAAATTCATTTCCTATATACTGGCGCGCAGACCGGACGAATTCGGGCTGGTTCCGGACCAAAATGGTTTTTTCAAAATAAAAGACTTGCTCAAAGCCATTGGCGAGGAAGCGGACTGGAAATATGTGCGACGATCGCATATCGATGAGATATTGTTCACCCTGCCCTCCCCGCTGTTCGAAATTCAGGACACTTTTATTCGGGCAGCATCCCGTGAGCACCTTTCCCTGCCGGCTCCGGCAGATAACCTTCCCAAACTGCTGTAT
This sequence comes from uncultured Desulfobacterales bacterium, assembly GCA_947259865.1. The sequence continues at coordinate 13,092 of CAMYNZ010000128.1, forward strand.
ACCTGCATCAGAAGCAGGGCCTACCCCTTTGTAATCGACAAGGGAATCCAGCCGATGGGGTATCCCTATGTCATCCTGTCATCGAGCACATCCCTGGCGGAAAGGATGGGCAGGCGCATCGATCAATCGCCGGTAAAACTCACCGTCCAAGTCGATAAAACACTTGGTAGGGGAAATCAATTCTTGCAGGCCGGTGAACTGCTTTACCTTGCTGAGAACATCCCGCCGGATTGCTTCATTGGCCCGCCGTTGCCCAAAGAAAAACCTGAGACCCGCAAGTCGGAACCGGCTGAAAAAACACCAGACAGAACCAAAGCCGGCAGTTTTTTTATGGAATTGAAAAACGACCCGGACCGCGACCGCAAATCCGCAAGTCGCGAAAGAGGGAAAGCCAAGGATTGGAAAAAAGACCGCCGCAAGCAACGTAAACTCAAACAGAAATTGTGGAAAAAACCCTAGAAGTGTTTTCAAAACCCCATCTAAGGTTCAATGGCTGTGTTGTCCCGCGGATTCAAATGCTGGCCGTTAGCTCAACTAGGCAGAGCACCTGACTCTTAATCAGTAGGTTGAAGGTTCGATTCCTTCACGGCCCACCAGGATGTCATAATTGGGGCATGGCAACCCAAGGGCCGGCCCCTTTTTTATCGCCAGTCCGATTTGGCCGAAAGATTCAAAAAATAATAGAATCTGAAATGTAGCCGGTATGCCAGCAGCTTAGCGCCAATTTTTGTCGCAATGGCCTCCATCGTATAGTCACACGAAACAGAGATTCACCTTGACAGTAAGAGAAAGGTAATGTAATTGAATTAGGTTTTTGTCATAAACAAAATTTTATCCTTGCTCTGGATCTATACCAGGGCTTTACAGCCGAAAGGAGATTACATGAGAAGGTACGAAACCATCACCATCGTTGATCCCGATCTGTCCGAGGACGACCGCAAGCCGGTTTTGGACAGAATTACCGACCTGATTTCCCAGCAGGACGGGTTTCTGATTATAATGGACGAATGGGGGTCCAAAAAACTTGCCTACGAAATCAAAAAGAAATCTCACGGGTATTATGTTCGGGTCGATTATTGCGGAACCGGGGCGCTGATTGATGAAATTGAACGGTTCTTCCGCATCGATGACCGTGTTCTCAAGTACATGACGGTATTGCTGGATGAAGCGGCCGACATCGAAAGCATAAAAATTGAAGTCGCCCAGGCCGAAAGCGAGGCTAAACAGGCAGCTTTGAGCAGTGCACCAGAACCTGAAGCGACCCCTGAAGAAACTACTGAAGCAGATACCAGGGCCAAAAGCCAGACCCAACCGGCAACTCCAGGCGAGCCAACCGAATCCGAACCGCGCCCGGAAAAAACCGCTGTAACAGAAGCCGATACTAAAAGCGAGGCCCAACCGGCAGCGCCAGGCGAGCCAACCGAATCCGAACCGCGCCCGGAAAAAACCGCTAAAGCAAAAGCCGATACTAAAAGCGAGGCCCAACCGGCAGCTTCAGGCGAGCCAACCGAATCCGAACCGCTCCCCAAAAAAACCGCTAAAGCAAAAGCCGATACTAAAAGCGAGGCCCAACCGGCAGCTTCAGGCGAGCCAACCGAATCCGAACCGCTCCCCAAAAAAACCGCT
>CAMYNZ010000129.1 GCA_947259865.1 uncultured Desulfobacterales bacterium
TTTCTTTTCTTTTTGGTCACCGGTATCGAAGATATCAAGCCTATCATTCGGCATGTAGAAAAAAACAGTGCGGCCATGAAAGCCGGCTTAGGCATAAACGACAGGATTGAATCGATTGATGGCGCCAAAATTGATTCCTGGTATGACATTAATGAAGCGGTTGAGGCCAGTGACGGTAAAACACTCAACATCGGCGTCATGCATGCTGGCGAACTCGTAAATATTTCGGTGGCACCGGAACTCAAGCATGGCAATGATATCCTCGGCGACGAAATATCTTTTTACGACCTCGGAATTTCAGGATTTCCGGAATTAAAGCCCGTCGTCAGCGATGTTAATGCAGGCTATCCAGCCGAAAAAGCCGGTTTAAAAAAAGGAGACCAAATTGTATCCATAAACGGTATACCGGTCGAAAGCTGGAGCCAGATGCAATCGATCATCTCTTCTTCGGGTGGCGTTGAACTCACCCTCGCTGTAAGGCGTGACGATGATGTTTTCAAAGTAAAACTGACACCCAAATTGATCAGCAAAAAAACCCCATTGGGGAAAAAAGAAGATCGGTATCTGATTGGCATATCGGCCCAACCGGTGACCCCGTCCGAAGAGGATCGCGTGATCAAGCGGCTCAACCCCATAGAGGCCGCTGTGAAAAGCTTACAGCGTACCTATTTCGTGTGTGCCTTAACCGTTAGAAGTGTAGTAAAAATAATCAAAGGATCCATTCCTAAAGACAACCTGGGCGGACCGATCATGATTGCCAAGCTGGCCGGTGAACAGGCCGAGCAAGGCATTGACAAGCTGGTGCAATTCATTGCGTTTATAAGTATCAATCTTGCTATCCTGAATGTACTGCCGATACCGGTTCTGGACGGCGGTCATTTGCTGTTTTTTTTCATTGAAATGATTATCGGCCGGCCGGTTAATATTAAGGTGCGGGAGATTGCCCAGCAGGCCGGTATTTTCATTTTGATTATGCTGATGATTCTTGTTTTCTATAATGATATAATGCGGTTTTTTTTCAGTCCCTAGAATGGTTAGAATGGTTGAATTGGTTGAACAAATTCAACCAATTTAACCAGTTGAAAAAAACCAACTAACAAAAAATACCATGCCACACCGACTTGAAGTAGCACTCAGATCAGACCTCTTTGATGCCGAGGGTGACGGTATTCGCCAAAAAGCCCAGAATTATTTTGACATCCAGCTTGAGCAGGTTCGGACCATTCAGGTGTTGACAATTGATGCCGCGCTTTCCGAATCACAGCTAAATTCCCTCAAGCAAGAAATCTTCACCAATCCGGTTACCCAGATATCTTCTTTCAAACCCTTATCCATTGAATTCGACTGGACGATATGGGTGGGGTTTAGACCGGGAGTACGCGATAATCCGGGCAGCACAGCCGAGGAAGCGGTTGAAGACCTTTTAGGAATTCGGTTTGTCAAGGGAGACGCGATATATACATCCAAACGCTATTGTCTCCGGGGCAAGGCTTTAACCGCTGAAGATACCGAGAAGATAGCGGCCGAACTCTTGGCCAACGATATCATTCAGCAGCGGAAAATATTTCCCAAAGAAAAATGGGATCCGGCGCAGGGGATCGGTTTCATCATACCCAGAGTCAAGCTCGATCATACCCCGACCGTAACGACCATTTCTGTGGACAGTGATGCAGCACTCAAGATGATAAGCGACGAACGAAGCCTGGCGCTGAATCCCAATGATATCCCTGTAATTCGGGCTTATTTTCAGGATAAAAACGTCCTTGCAGCCCGAAAAGCAGTCGGGCTGGCCGACCCCACGGACGTGGAGCTTGAGTATGTTTCCCAGGCCAGAAGTGATCACTGCAATCATAATACCTTTCGCGGGCTGTTCAAATACACGGATCTCGAGACCGGGAAGTCCGAAACCATCGATAATCTATTTAAAACCTGTATCGAGAACCCCACCCTGGCGCTGAAGGAAAAGAAACCCTGGGTGGTGTCCGTGTTGTGGGATAATGCGGGTGCCGGGCGGTTTGATCCGGATAATCACTACGTGATCACCGGAGAAACGCATAATTCCCCCTCCAATATGGAAGCCTACGGCGGTGCCATTACCGGTATCGTGGGGGTGTATCGCGATCCCATGGGAACCGGCAAAGGGTCAAAACTGATTATGGGGAGCTACGGTTACTGTGTGGGGCCCAGAGATTACAGCGGAGAGCTAAGGCCCCATTTACATCCACGGCGACTTCTGGACGGCGTCATTGAGGGTGTTCGCGACGGCGGCAACAAGAGCGGTATTCCGACAACATTTGGTCAGGTCCTTTTCCATCCGGGATATATGGGTAAATGCCTGGTTTTTGTTACCGCAGTCGGTATCATGCCGGCTACCATTGGGGGAGAACCCGTCGAGCACAAAACGACATCACCGGGTGATCTGATCATCATGTGTGGTGGTCGGGTGGGCAAAGATGGTATTCACGGCGTGACTGCCTCGTCGGAAATCTACTCTGAAAACACACCCGCCGGTCATGTCCAAATAGGAGATCCCTACACCCAGAAGAAGATGCACGACTTTTTGCTGGAGGCCCGCGATGAAGGGCTGGTATGCTTTATTACGGATAACGGCGGCGGCGGTCTGTCCTCATCCGTGGGCGAGTCGGCACTTTTTTCCAATGGCTGTGAAGTTGAACTGGAAAAAGTTCCGCTGAAATACGACGGGCTCGACCAGTGGGAGATCTGGGTTTCGGAATCCCAGGAACGCATGACGGTCGCCGTCAAACCCCGGGATCTGAAACGTTTTATGGCCTTGTCGGTCAAACACGCGGTTGAAAGCACCGTTATCGGAAAGTACACGGATTCCGGAAAGCTGCATATCAGATACAACGGCAACAACTGTGCTTATGTTGATCTCGATCTTTTGACCTCCGGTTTTCCCCAATGGGAATTTGAGGCCCAGTGGCTGCCGCCTGAAAAGCGGGGACTTTACGAACCGGTGATAAAAGAGCCGACTGATTATAATCAGCTTTTGCTGGACATGCTTTCCCGTCCCAACATCAGCTCCAAGGAATGGATCTGCCGGCAGTACGATCACGAGGTGCAGGGCAGCAGTGTCATAAAACCTCTGGTAGGTGCTGATAGAGATGTTTTTAGCGACGCTGCAGTCATAAGACCGGTGCTCAGTTCAACCCGGGGCCTTGCCATGAGCCAGGCCCTGCTGCCCAGCTATTCGGTCATAGACGCTTACCATATGACGACCTGTACAATCGATGAAGCCGTGCGCAGATTGATTGCTGTCGGTGCAAGCCTTGAACACATGGGGGGGGTCGATAATTTCTGCTGGCCGAATATTGCCTATGACCCTGTTGATAACCCGGACGGACGATTCAAGGCCGCCCAGCTCGTGAGATCCTGCTGGGCCCTGCGGGAAATGTGCCTGGCCTATGAAATACCTTTGCTGTCCGGGAAGGACAGCATGTACGTGGATGGGCATTTGGCGGGGCGTTACGGGGAAGTCCACAAGATCTCAGCACTTGAAACCATCCAGTTTACAACGATCGGTGTGATCGAAGATATCACCCGGTGCGTTACGCTGGACAGCAAAATACCCGGTGATCGAATTTATATTCTGGGGTTAACCCGCAACGAACTCGGCGGTTCGGAATACTACGACCATTTCGGCTATAGCGGGCACAACGTCCCCCGGGTTTTCCCGCAAGCGTTTAAAAAATTGTACCAATCATTAACCCGCGCCATTGACCGGGAACTGGTGGCCTCTGCCCACGGTGTTTACCGGGGCGGTCTCGGGGTTCACCTGGCCATGGTCGCCATGGGGGGAAATCTGGGCTTGACGGTCGATCTTGCAAAGGTGCCGGCAGATCAGGCGGAACGGAATGATGTTTTATTGTTTTCAGAATCTGCCGGGCGATTTATCGTCACGGTTGATCCTGAAAATCGGGAGGCCTTCGAAGAAATCTTTAAAGGCTATGCCTGTGTTTGTGCGGGCACCATTACTGAGTCCCCCGAGGTTATAATTACAGGCATCGACGGCCGCACTCTGATTTCAAAGCCGGTGGAGGAGTTGAAGCGGGCCTGGAAAAAACTCTTTGGGGACCTTGTCTGAGTTCAAAGTTTAAGGTTCAAAGTTTAAGGTTCAGGGTTCAAGGTTCAGGGTTAGGGGTCCCAGTTCAGAGTTCAAAGTTCAAGGTTCAAAGTTAAATTTGCGCAAAGGATAGTTCATTACTGCCTAATTTTGGACGGCTGCAACAATCTACCAATGGATATAGCCACAAGGGTGATCGGTTTCCCGATAACTCTTAGTAGATTGGGAGACAGGCATTGTTCAACTTTGAACCTTGAACCCCAAACAGAGACCCGCATAATTTAGTTTACAAATCTCTTTTCGGAGCAACTTATGACGACTGTCAAAGCCTTGGTCTTGGCCGGATACGGCCTGAACTGTGATTATGAAACCGCCCATGCCTTTGAGCTTGCCGGCGCCGCTGCCGACCGGGTTCATATCAATTCCCTCATCGACGGATCGGTTAAAATTGAAGATTATCAGATCATGGCCTTTGTCGGCGGTTTCAGCTGGGCCGATGATCACGGTGCCGGTGTTATCCAGGCCGTGCGAATGAAAACCAACATCGGGGATAAAATCCTCGAGTTTATTGCCCGGGGAAATCTGATCATCGGAATCTGTAACGGGTTTCAAGCGGTGGTTAATCTGGGGTTATTGCCGGGATTTGATCATGACTATCAGACCCGATCTCTGGCACTCACCTATAATGACTGCGGCAATTTCAGAAACGACTGGGTTGCTCTGAATATCAATCCTAACTCGGCCTGCATCTTCACACGCGGGCTGGACCGCATGGAGCTGCCCGTGCGGCACGGTGAAGGAAAATTTTTTTCAGATCCCCCCGGCCTCGATCGTCTCATAAAAAATGACCAGGTCGTTCTGCGGTATGCGCTGCCGGACGGCAAACCGGCTGAGGGCCGGTTCCCGTTCAATCCCAATGGCTCGCTATATGATATTGCCGGGATATGTGACCCTTCCGGCCGAATTTTCGGTCTTATGCCGCATCCGGAGGCTTATAATCACTTTACCAGTCATCCGGACTGGACCCGCCGCCGGGAAAGATTAAAGCGTCAGAAATTGTCACTCGACTCCGGCCCCACCGTCGGCGTTCGCATGTTCCAAAATGCGGTTGCCTATTTTTAGCGATCCCTATAATTTCGCAAAAAAAAAGCAGGGTCGTGATAGACCCTGCTTTGATTTCGTTACTGCTTTATGTTTTATGGTGTGATCTCGTGATCCACGCAAGTCCCGCCATTGTCATCACTGTTGGTGCCGTCAGGACAGATGGTGTTGCCATAAATGACGGCGGGGTTGTTGCTCAGGTTGACACCGCTGGTAATGGCTCCCGATAAATCGGTATTGGTCATGTCGGTGTTATACGTGTATGCGTTGGTCAAATCAGCGCCGGACAGATCAGCGCCGGACAGATCAGCATCACGCATGTAAACCCCGAGTAAGTTGGAGCCCGAAAGGTTGGAACCTGACATGTTGGCATTCATGAAACTCGCATAGGGAAGTACAGCACCGGGCATTTCAAGACCGGGCACATCGAGATTCATAAAACTGCAGCGCGGACAGACATTTACGACCATGGGAGCTGCTTCACCCGCCGGCCCTTGCTGGCCTTCCGGTCCAGGGGGTCCAGGCAGTCCTTGAGGTCCTACCGGTCCCTGTGGTCCTATCGGTCCTCGCTCTCCATTGCCGCCATTGTTTTTAAGGCGTTTGATCATACGTATGTTCCTGTATATCATGCGCCGGTTCTTCTTTATCCGGTACTTGTTCTTTTTTACTTGATGGCGCAGATAATGGGTTTTACCTGCGGTGTAACTCATCTGGTGGGACAATTTACCGATCGCATGCCATATGGAAGCGAATGGTCTTCCCCACCAGCTGTGATGCGAGCTGCTCTTCGCATACACCGTTGTCGACATCAGCATAACAGCGATGAAAACAACGCAAACTGTTAAGATGGTTTTTTTCATTTTAGCCCCCCCTCCATTGCCTTGGGTTTATCTCTCATTAGCAATTAATTTATTTGAATATGCATACTGCCAATAATGGATTATTCGTTTACATCAGAAGTTGTCTAAAAAGATTGAAATATTTAAATACAGATTGGAAAAAAGAATGTTGAAACCTGGGTGGGTAACGTTGGTTGATACTTTTGGCAGAATACATATCGGTACCTCCTTAGTCAATTGTTTGTGCCTAGCGAGATCACGCACAATAGAGGCGCCGATCCGCTTGGCAGCCCGCTACCGTATCCCGATTACCCGGGACTTAGGCCGTCGGCTTTGCGTACCGCACTTTCGTGCGGCTTGCCCTTATCAAGCTGGGGACATTCGGTGTAAGTAGAACAATTGTTACTCAAAGAACTTGGCTTTACGATTTGCGAAGATTTAATGCAATATCTGTGCAAAACAACAAAAAAAAATCATAAAAAATAAAATACATATAAATCTAAGTATGTTAGATCAATTATCCCCCCGTTATTTGATAATGTCAATCGTCCCGGTTTAGCAAAATAATTACAAAATGCGTCACTGATTCGGACAATTTTTGTCAATTTTGGTCTTGCCGGAAACCGGATTTTCCGTTAATAAAATTTGCGACGGACTCACCGGAGTATTAAATAATTTAATATGAATTAAAAGTTTTAATAGCTTGAAATGGATGACACTTAACCAAATCCTGGCCCTTGGATCTTTACAAAAAAAGCCTATATTATAAGCAATAGATATTACAGTAAATATTTATGCAAGCCCGGGATCAACGGCCAAATATTTTTTTAAGCTCGAAGTCAGAAAATGGCATGGATCTTGATATGTAATACAATTGTATTACACCCTGATCGATGGTAAACGAAAGGGGCAAATCCAGTTAAGCGTATGATCTAGCGTGCATTTGTGAGGGGCAAGTATGCTGCGTAATAAATCTGCCTTTACCCAGTTCGAACTGACCGTCGTGATCGCCATTATTGCCATAATGTCAGCGATTGCGGTAGGCAGCTATATTTTCTGGCTGCCTAAATACCGGCTCAATAGTGCCATAAATGAATTGCAAGCCATGATTCAAGCCGCAAGGCTGCGGGCCGTCAAAGAAAACGCCCCGGTGGTCATTTTGTTCGATCCCAATGCAGACGGCGATCTGGAAGGTGACTATCTGGCCTTCATGGATGATGAGGCCGGCGGCGCAGGCGAATGGACCCGGCAACCGGCCACTGAACCCCTAGTTAAAGCGGGGCAGCTGCCGGCGGGTGTGCGCTTCGAAACTACCACCTTTGCAAACCATCGATTCCGCTATAGCAGCAGGGGTTTTCTGGACGGAATTAACGGCTCTATCAATGTAACAAATACCCGCAACGTCACCAAGAAAATTACTGTGTATGTATCCGGAACCTCGAGGGTTTTTTGAAAAGGTTCAAAGTTCAAAGTTCAATGTTCAAAGTTAAGGATTCAAGCCCGCCACAGAAACGGCGGGTCAAGATTCAAAGTTCCCGCCTTTGCCTTCCAGGCTGCGACGGGCAAACAGCATCGAGTAACCAGTATCGAGCATCCCCGCCCGCCTCGCCTGAGCGAGAGCGACCCGCCTGCCATGCAAGGCACGAGCGGGCAGGTGGCGGGCAGGCAGGATCTATTTCCTACCGTATAAGGAGAAACAGGCATGTTCCATAAACAACATTTCGCCACAGAAGATCGGACCGGCAGCAGCGGTTTCACCCTTATTGAGTTGATGGTCGCCCTTGCCATTGCCTCCGTGGTTATGGCGGGGATCTATTCTATGTTTGTCATGCAGCAGAGGACCCAGGTGGCGGAGAAGGTAGTGGTAGATATGCAGCAAACGGTGCGCGCGGCCATGTATATGATGGAGCGAGATATTCGGATGGCCGGTTTCGACCCCACCGCTGCCTGGGGGGTTGACGGTATAGACAATGATGGGGATACCGAAACGGATGAGGCCGATGAACAGCAAACCGACAGAGAGCTTGACGGGGTTGATAATGACGGTGACGGCAGCATTGATGCGGCCGACGCAGACGGGGAGGCCCTGGGGATCATTTTCGCAGGCCCACATGCGGTTAAGATGACGATGGATATAGTGGACGATAATGACAGAAAGCACACCGCCTCAAATGAAATAATCCGGTATGGCTTTGCCAACAAGTACGACACCGATGCAGACGGCATGGCAGATTTTAGCAATGGCGGGGCGGCACCGTTGGGCAAAGCGAGCGGGGCCGGAAGCCCGCAACCCATTGCCCAAGATATCCAGGCGGTTGCATTTGCCTATGCCTACAATTATGATGACGGTGCTCCGGCCGAAAGCCTGGACAGTCAACTGGACACCTCACCGGGCGGTAATGTGATTTGGGCAGTTGATTCCGACGGCGACAGGCTGCTGGACAGGGTGCTGGATACCAATGATGACGGTGTTATAAATACCGCTGACACGCCCGGCGGACAGGATTTGATCGGTGCCGGCTGGGAAACTGCCTACGTTCCCCTTAGCCGCATTCGCGCGGTGCGGGTGTGGTTGCTGGCGCGGTCCCGGGTTCCGTTGAAAAATTATGCCGACGCGGCCACCTATGTGGTGGGTAACAAGCATATTGATGCCAGGGACAGCAACAGGGACGGGGTTGTTGACGGTTCGGATAAAACCGACAATTTCAAGCGTCGTCTTTTAACCGCCACCATCCAGTGTCGCAACTTGGGGTTATAAAAGGACTCGATCCAGGATGCACGATTCAAGATCCAAGATGCCGCATCCGGCAATTAAAATCCAGTATCATGCATCCTGTATCATGTATCCAGAAACAAATATCCGGAATAAAGGAGACACCGGCATGTTCCATAAGCAACAGTTTGCCATAAAAGATCGGACCGGCAGTAACGGTTTCACGCTGATCGAAGTTCTGATTGCCGTTGCAATATTTGCGATCGGCATCCTGGCCCTTACCAGTCTCCAGGCGGTTTATATCGGCGGGAATTCTTCCGCCAGGATGCAAACCGAGGCCACTACCCTGGCGGCCCAATGGCTGGAAAGGCTGAAAATTTTGCCGTACGCCCATGATGATCTGGATTCTGTCGGAAACCCGCATCGCCAGATCGTGGGCGCCTATCGGATCGAGTGGAATGTTGCCGACAATTCGCCCATAAATGAAGTCAAAACCATCCGGATCACGGTCAGGCCTGCAAGTTCGTGGGGCCGGCCCGTCAACCTCAATTTTCGCAGAGCCGAGGACTGGCGGTGAGAGTGGAAGTACGAATTCGTGGGTTGAGGCTTTGACATTCCGGCGAACCTTGCTGTGTCGCATTTAGCAAAACTAATAATATGGCTGTTTTTGTCATTCCGGGCTTGACCCG
>CAMYNZ010000130.1 GCA_947259865.1 uncultured Desulfobacterales bacterium
ATCCCGGCTACTTTATTCTCCATTTCACCGGGTAGCGATTGACCACTCTTTTCATCGATAGCGTGGACGGCGTAATCACCATAAATGGAAACAAATACGGTTATGGTTCCGGGAGTCAGGGTTATAGAGTTGGCAAAAATTAAATGGGACATTTCCCGATGGAGTCTGCTTTTAAATCGGATAATTCTGGGATCGATAAGATCCATCATTTTGGGGTGAAATACGAGGTACATGACATGTATATTTGCAAGAAAGACCTGATAGAGCAACCACGGAAGATACCGGATAAATCGCAGCCATTGGGACGGCAGCCCTTTTTTTCGGGAGGCAGATAACATCAGATCGCCTGAAAAAAAGGCCACAATCAGGCAGGAGATAATCCCCAGCGTGAGATGAAACAGGTCAAACCTTCCGGAAAGAACGATCCAGGTGGCCAAGGCCACAACGAAAGTTAGGGCGAAAGGGATCCGGGATTTTTTGGTTCGGAGTGGTTTGGACGGACTTTGATCTCTTTCAGGTCGTGATTGTTTTTCTCGATCAACCATAAGTTTAGATGTGTGGTTCCGGAAAGCTAAAGTGACGCAGCGTTGAACATGTCTCTACTGATGGTCAAAGAAGCCGTATGTATTTCTTGTTTTTAATCCAATTTTGATGAACTCAATTTGTGGTTATGAGGCTTAGTCCCGTCCTTATGGGTAATAACGACAACCCTGCAAGCCCAAACACCACTCAGGGTTTGATCAATTCGCAAATTAACTCACAGGCAGTATCAAAATCAAGTTTGCTGGTGTTCAGGACAAGGTGATACCTGTCCGGTTGGTCGTAGTCGGTGACGCCGAAATTGCGGTACAGGTTCGCCCTGCGCCGATCGTCCTGGTCCACGGCACGTATAGCCTGTTCATGGGTAAGATCATATTTTTCTTCAAGAAATTTTTTACGATCATTTCCATCGGCTGTGATAAGTACGTGAAAAGTGTTTTCACGGTCTTTTAATATATACTGGCTGCCCCGGCCGATGATAACCGCATTTCCGCTCTCTGCGATTTCGGTTATTATTTTTTGGAGAATATCAACATATATTTCTTCATCGATTGTTTCCTGTTTGCGGCTGACCATCAGTTCTTTTAGGCTTTTGGGTACGATATCGGCCATTAACTTTTTGAATATTCCACTGGTTTTTTTTTCAAGTGCAGCCACCGAATCCATAGATACTTTTGCTTTTGTCGAAACCATTTGGATGACTTCATTGTCGTAAAATTCATATCCTAAATTATCTGCAACCATTTCACCCAGTGTTCGGCCACCGGCTCCGAATTGACGAGAAATTGTAATAACCGACATGCGGCCCTCCTCCCAAAAGACGTGAAGTCAATGCGTTCAGGGGTCGGGGCAATTTTTTCGATCCCTGAAATATATACAATGTAGTCTAAAGATCGTAATCGAAAAACCGGTTAAAAGGTATCCAATTATCAACCGCTGCACGGGATACCCCAGAAAATGTTAGGCCCGCTTAACCAGTTTGCATATCAGCTCACAAGCCCGATCAAGCTTAACTTTATTCATGTTTAAAACCAAATGATAATGCGCTGGGCTGTCATAGTCTTCTTTGCCGAATTTACGGTACAGATTTATCCTTCTCTTATCCTCCAATTTGACACTGTTGATGGCATGCTTGGTAAACAGGTCGTATTTTTCTTCCATAAACCTTATCCGGTATTCTTTGTCGGCAACCAGCAGCACGTGCCGGGCATCCTTATAGTCTTTCAGGATATATTGACCCCCTCTTCCGAGAATAACGACTTTGCCTTCATCAGCGATCTTTCGGATAATGTCGTGAAGCAGATCAACATAAATCTCTTCATCGATGTAACCCCGCTGTTCATCGAGAATTCTATCAATCAGACCTTTGGGAACCAGCTGGGAGATGAATCGTTGAAACTTACCCCCCGCTTCTTTTTCCATTGATTCGACCCAGTGAGTTGACACTCTGGCTTTCTTTGCGACCATCTGTATGATTTCATTATCGAAAAAATTATATCCCAATGTCCTGGACACCATTCTGCCCAGGGTCAACCCCCCTGCGCCGAATTGCCTTGATATGGTTATTACACTCATACAGGTCTCCTTGGCTAGTAAGTTAGCGCAATATCGTTTTTTGCTATATTAGAAAGCGCAACGATGGTCAAGTACGAAAATGGTCAAGAGCAGCTATTTGACCGAAAAATATCTGCATTTAAATACCGCCTAATCACTTGCGGCCGAACCATTGAAACGGCCATTTTTTGAGCCCGAATGAATAAAAATAATGGTTGCATTTTACATGTGATGTGTTATCAAAGCAAATTCGATTATTATCAGCCCAGTTCCTGGATTTGATGCGGCATACGATTAGCATCGGTTATAAAATGATTTTTAACTACAAAAAAAACCGTGCGTGGGCCGAAAACCTTACGATTGTGATGCAGCTGGGTCTAACCATGGCGGGTTGCATTTTCTTTTGTTTTTTTGTGGGCTTGATGCTGGACAGATGGCTGGGAACCCGCGGTGTGTTTATAACCATATTCATTTTACTGGGTGTTGTTGGCGGGGCCACCGTTGCCTACCGACAGATCATGGAGATCATCGAACAAAAAGATACACATCCAAACGGTTCCGACAATGGAGTCGATTAGACAAACCCAGAAAAAATATTGTTCTCAAGCTATGCTGGCAGCCATAGTAATCGGTCTGGTTTTCATCCTGGCCGGTCAAAAACCCATGGGCAAGGGCTTGATACTGGGCACCCTGTTTAGCGTGGTTAACTTTATATTGATGGGGGAGCTCATCCCTCTGCAACTGGGTCATACGAGACCCAAAACCTATTTGTTTTCATTGGGTTCGATTGTCATCAGATACGGCCTCCTGGCGACGCCACTAGTGGTGGCCATAAAATTTGAGCAATTCAATCTTTGGACGGTTATCTGTGGCGTTTTTATGATACAAATAGTAATATTTGTGGATCATGTGCGGAAAAGACTTTCGTCGAATCCGCAAGATTAGCCTGGCGGTGCGTTAGGGTATGGAAAAACTGGGTGAAATACATCAGCTGATCATTCCTGTTTTCGGGTACAATATAACCATCAATCTTGAAGTTATCATAATGACCTGGACGGCCATTGTGGTGCTGATTGCTTTTGGCCTCTTTGCCAGTCGAAAAAAAGACTTGCTTCCCCGGCCCATACAGGTGCTGGGAGAGATGATCGTGGCAACCTTTTATCAGCTCACCGAGGATGCGCTGGACAGAGAAATGGCAAAAAAGTACAGCCCGCTTATTTGCGCCCTGTTTATGTTTTTGGTTCTTTCCAACTGGCTGGGGATCATACCTTATCTCGAAGAGCCTACAAAAGATCTCAATACATCCCTAAGCCTCGGCATCTTGGGCTTTGCGATTGCACATTATGCCGGCATAAAATCCAAGGGTTTTAAGGCCTACATAAAAGAATATTTTGAACCGATCTTTTTCATGATGCCCCTGAATTTGATTGGCGAGCTATCAAAAATCATATCGATATCCTTTCGTCTTTTCGGCAATATTATGGGGGGGGCGATCATCATTCTGGTGGTATCTCATCTGACCTATAGCGTTGTTCTTCCGCCCCTGTTAAATGCGTTTTTCGGTCTTTTTGTAGGTACGATACAGGCATTCGTTTTTACGATGCTTACGCTGGTTTATATTTCGGTACAGGTTAAATAGTCCATGGACATCGATATTGATATATGGGTAAAAATTGCCGCTTATACCGGCGGCGGTATCGCTATGGGCTTTGGCGCCATCGGTGCGGCCATTGGGGTAGGGTATACAGCCGCACTGGCCAATTTAGCCATATCCACAAATGTAAAACGTTCAAGCAATATTTTTAAAAATATGTTGGTGGGTCAGGCAGTGGCTGAATCGGCCTCCATATTTGCCCTGGTGGTTGCCATTCTCTTGCTGTTCGTAAATGTGCCGAACCCGAGTCTTTTGAAGGCCGCTTCACTGTTGGCAGCAGGTATTAGCATGGGATTCGGCGCCATAGGTTCCGGGATTGGATCAGGGATACCCGGGGGGAATTGCTGTTTGGGTATTGCCCGAAATCCTGAAATCGCAGGCCGATTTACTACGACCATGCTGATCGGATCAGCTGTCTGTCAGACACCGGCCATTTTTGCCATGGTTATTGCCCTGGTCCTTATGTTCATGGATTTTGGGTCCGGGCCGCTGCATCTTACCTGGGCTGCACATCTAGGTGCCGGTTTGTGCATGGGTTTTGGGGCCCTCGGAGCGGGCATCGGCTCCGGGTTTCCGGGGGGACAAGCCTGTCTGGGGATAGCCAAGCAGCCAGAAGCGTCCAGCAGGATAACCACGAATATGTTGATCGGAACGGCCGTGTGCCAGACACCGACCATATTTGCCATGGTTGTAGCCCTCATCCTTATGTTTATTAATTTTGAAAACGCACCGTTTCACCCGACATGGGCAGCACTTTTCGGTGCCGGACTAAGTACCGGTCTTGCGGCCATTGGTTCCGGAATCGGCGGCGGTATGGCTGCAGGCGCCAGCTGTGAGGGTATCGCCAGGAATCCCGAAACGGTAGCTAAAGTGACTACGGTAATGCTTGTAGGTCAAGCAGTGTCACAGACACCTGCCATTTTCGGATTGCTGGTCAGTTTTATACTTATTTTCAAAACATTCCCTGAATCTTATACCCTAAGTGCAGCCTTGGCACTTTTAGGTGCGGGGATCAGCATGGGTTTCGGGGGGATCGGGCCCGGGATCGGCAACGGCATGGCGGCCGAAAGTGCGGTGCGATGGGTGGCCAGAAACGTGGCGCATGCCGGCGATCTCATGCGGACCATGTTAGTTGGGCAAGCCGTGTCGCAATCAACGGCAATATATGCCATGGTGGTAAGCCTGGTGCTTATATTCGTGGTGTAAGTTAGTGTAAACAAGCGTATATAATGATTCTTGATCATTCGTGTACAAAACAATTTTGAAGGTGACCGAAAATCTGAATGAAAAATAAGTATTGTTCCATTAATCCTAAAATCCAAGCTTGCGGTTTCTATAGAATTTGAATTTGAATTATATACTCAGTGAGTTCCGATCATAATTGTCGTTTATTTTGCAACAAATTGGATTTTGATATTCTATTAAAGGAGGAAGTAATGGCAGTTGAAGGTGCAGATATCGTGAGAGCGGCGCAATATATCGGTGCGGGTTTGGCCATGGGTCTTGGCGCCATCGGCCCCGGCGTGGGTGAAGGCATGGCGGCAGCTAAAGCATGCGAGGCAATCGGTAAAAATCCCCAGGAGGCCGGATTGCTGACCAGAACCATGCTTGTTGGCCAGGCCGTTTCGGAATCAACCGGTATTTATTCGCTTGTTATCGCATTGCTGCTTTTATTTGTTGTTTAGTTTTTGGTCGAATCGTTATGCGACTGATGTCACATTGATTCAGCGGTTCAAACAAATTTATAGACCTGGATCAATACCCAAGACAATGGATCAAAGATAAATTGTTGGAAGTCGACCCATGCAAATTGTTAGTGTCGAAGCGTTGCTGAGTATAAATGAAACGCTGATTTTCCAATTGCTATCATTTTTGATATTTCTGTTTATTATAAAGCGTGTGATGATTCGTCCGCTGCGTGGTATGATAAAACAACGGGGTGAACACGTCCATAAGATCAAAGACGATATTTCCGAAGCGGGAAAAGAGTATCAAAAACTTTTGGACCGGATCAAGGCGCAAGAATCAGCGGTCAAAACCGAAGCATTTGCAATGAGAGACAAACTGGAAAAAGCAGGTAGCGCAGAAGCTGCGGCTATCATTAAATCCACCCAAATGGAAATTGTAGACCTAAAGAAAAAGGTCGGCCGGGAACTCGACGATCAAATTTCAGGGGTCAAAGCCCATATCAAAAAAGAATCTGAAGTTGTGGCTGTGAACATTATGGAAAAAATACTGGATCGGAGTCTGCATTCATGAAGCGTCCCAGATTAATTAAAGCTTCATGGGTGCTGGTCCTGGTATTGGTCCTGGGTTTTGTGGGTTTTATTCCGGAAGCACTAGCAGCCGAAGATGCCGGAAGCTGGCGGTCGAAATATGATCTTGTCATGCGGTGGCTAAACTTTGTGATACTGGCATTTGTGCTGGTAAAATTCGGCAAGAATCCCTTGATGAATATGCTCCATCAGCGTAAGGAAGAGATGCAAAAAGAGATAACAAAAGCCGAGGCGCAACACAAGGAAGCCGAAGCAAAAGCCAATGAGCTTCGCCGGCAACTTGAAGAAAATGTTGCCCAATTGGAACAGATCAAACAAAAAATCATCAATCGGGGTGAGACTAGAAAAAAGGAGATCATTCAAGAGGCCCGGGCCGAAAGCAGGATTTTGCTCGTGGAGGCTAAGCGCAGGATTGACAACCAAATTTTAAGCACCAAGAAAATGTTTAAGGCCAAAATGATAGATGAGGCCATGAAAACCGTTTTCGAAAAACTTCCCCGGCATATCACCCAGGCAGATTACCAATACGGCTTGAAACCGTAATCACTGCGGTGGAAACCTTGGCGGGAATTTGTTCAAAAAAGGCGGTCAGGTGGGTTCCTTCCCCGGGACGTACTTTCAGGAAGTGACGCCCTGCGGGAATATAGTCTTTAAGAAATTGCGGGTTCATTTCTTTAAACGTCTTAAAATCGGTTCCGATGGCTTCAGCGATAACCAGGATATCCACCGGTGTTTTGAAATTCGCCTCAACCCCATCGTAGGCTATGGGCTCATAGGCTCTTTCGGTGGACAGGTGGTATCCATAACGCTTGGGATTTTCCAGGATAATTTTTATGGCCGCGATGCGGAAAACATAACGTTCCGTCTCCAGGGGCAGATTGAGCCGGTAGTAATAGGTCGTATTTTGCTCGCGGATCGCTTTTCTCAGACGGGTTTCACCGCCATTGTAGGCAGCCATCGCCAGTGCCCAGGATCCAAATTTATTTTCCAGCCGCTTCAAGTTTTTCAAAGCCGCCTTCGTGGAGCGCTCAAAACTGTAGCGTTCATCCACCACCCGGTCTCTGCGCAATCCGTTACTTCTGGCTGCCAGGGTCATAAACTGCCACGGACCCTTTGCCCCCTTTTTTGACCGGCTGTATGTCAGGAGTGCACTTTCGGCAACCGCCAGATATTTCAGGTCATCCGGCATACCGTTATCCCGTAGTTGTTTTTCAATATATGGAAAATATCGGCTAGCCCGCTTGAGATACAAAAATACCTGGGCACGGTCCCATACCGTGATATTAAATTCCCGGTCCAGCATTTCCCAGACCCGGGGGATATGAAAGGGTACAATTTCTCCGCAAAGGGTTACGGATTCGGGAAGCGGAAAATCATGGACGATCGGCAGGATTTTATTGGGGGCGGTTTTTTTTGAATCCAGCAGGTTGGCATTCGTCTTGTCGTTGTTATTATACAACACGGCACTGAACACACCGGCAATATAAACTAGCAGCGCTAAAAAGCCTATTTGAATATTTTTACTCATTGGAGACAAACCTCAGGCTAGCGTCAAAAACACCATAAAGCCCTGAAACAAAGAACAATCATTAGTTTATCATGACCGATGGATTCAGGTCCAATCAAATCTGCAAAAAAGCAGGATTATTACAATGGGTGTATACCGAAAATATTTTCAAATTAGTAGAATTTTCAGCTACTTAAAACTTAATACCTAAAACTTAAAACGAATCAAGCTATTGCCCAAAAGATTTAGACGACGGCCCAATTCGTTGTTAAAATAACTGTTTAAACCGGTCATTGGGTTTTATCTGTTGCCAGCATAATCCGGGCATCGGCAACAATGCATTTGCGGGACGAGCACATAACCGGATTCAAATCGATGGATTCAACGACATCTTCAATCTGCATCAACAATTCTGAAAATGTCACCAGGATCTCCGTCAGTTTTTTCATATTAACCGGTTCTGACCCTCTGTAGCCCTCCAGGATCTGATGGGCTTTTAGATTTTTTATCATGGAAAGCACATCAGGAGGGGTCAGAGGTGCCATTCGAATGGATGTGTCCTTGTAGATTTCAACTTCGATTCCACCGATGCCCAGAACAACTATCGGTCCGAACTGTATATCAATTTTGGCACCGATGAGGAGTTCCACACCGTCCAACATTTCCTCAACAATCATTCCTGCAAACTCCTGGATTGCACTGAAACGTTTAAATACGCCCGCCAGCTTTGCATCGCTATCTATTCCGACGACCACACCGCCCAATTCAGATTTGTGCACGACTCGCGGTGAAACCACCTTGGCCACGATAGGATATCCAATGCTCCGGACCGCTTCCACCGCCGTATCGAGGGAATCCACCAGACGAAAGTTAGGAACCGGCAGTCCGGCCAAATTCAGAAATCGTTTGGCTTCCGGTTCCATGACCCAGCCGGCATTTTGTGCATCCTTCAGAATCTTTTTCATCTCTTTATCTAACATGGGCGACACCTCCTCAGGGCTTCCACCATGAGAACGGCACCTTCGATGGAAGAGGAAACCGGCACGCGGTTGAGCTCAAATCCTTCAATCAGCATACGGTATCTCTCGACATGGGGTACATAGGCGACCATCGGTTTGCGTTCTTTTTGATAGATTTGACTCAAACGGGCCCCAAGATCAGAGGATATCCCGGGGGAATAGGGCAACAATAGCAAGATGATGCAATCGATTTCGGCAGCCTGACTCAGCCCCCGGGCGGCAGTGACAAAATCCTCATCCATAGCGCTTCCGGTCAGATCAATCGGATTTTCGAGGGAAGCGATGGTTTTTAAGCGTGCTGAAAGTTTTTTGTGAAGATTTTGCTGGATTTTTTTGGATATCCGTGGCACCGAAAGACCGTGACCGGAACATGCATCCACTGCCAGGGCGCCATGCCCCCCACTGATGGAAACGATGCCGACATTCCCGGCAATAGCATTCTGGTAGCAACTGAGTGATTCGGCAAAGGAGATCATCTCGAATTCGTTTTTAGCTTCGACAATTCCATGTTGGGAAAGCACCTCCGAGAAAACCCGGTAATCTCCTGCCAGAGATGCGGTGTGGCTGGATACGGCCCGGCTGCCGGCTGCACTTTTACCGGCTTTTAAAACGATCACCGGCTTATCGATCGATCGGGCTGCCAGAACAAATTCGCGTCCCTCATTTTTTCCGAAACCTTCCACATAAAACGTGATGACCCCGGTTTTCGAATCCTTTGCCAGATATTCAAGCAACTCCAATTCCGTAATCAGGGCCTTATTTCCAATACTGACCGCCAGTGAAAGACCTATTCCCTGGCCGGCAAACTTCACCATTTGATCTACGAGCACGCCACCGCTCTGGCTGACAATCGCAACGTTGCCGGGTTCGGGTCTTACCAGACGTTCACCGGGTAGAAAAAAGGTGTCAAAAAGATTGGGCGAATATATCCCCAAACAGTTGGGACCGATAAATGGAAAATCAGCTTCCCGGGCCATGGACACCAATCTATCCTGCAGATCTTTGGCAGATCTTTGCGACCGGTTTCAGCAAATCCTCCGGAAATAACTGTGGCACTCCCGACTTGTTTTTGGATACATTTTTCCATGATAGCCGGCACATGTTTGGCCCGGGCGGCAATTACAGCCAGATCGATTTGATCCGGGATTTCGGCAATATCGGTATACACTTTTTCTCTTTGAATCAGGCCCCCACGAGGATTGACGGCATATACTTTAACCGGATAGCGAAGATGTATTTTGTTGTAGATGACATTGGCGGGATGGCGTTCGTTGTTTAACGAAACCCCAATAACCGCGATGGTTTTGGGGTTGAACAAATATTGGAAATTCAAATATTCCTCCTCATATTTCTTTTCCAAGGTTGCTCGAGCATAGGATAAAGTAAACTTTTTGTCAATTTGGGGTGTGATAAAAAAAACGGGTTTTTTATTGCTGATTGTAATGACAAGGAATAAAAAAATTTTAAAGCAACTATAAGATGCGGTTTTTGATAGCCTGCTCTTTTTCGGTGCTGCCTTCTACACCAAAGACATCCACGCTGCGCCAAAATTTACGCCTGGCTTTTTGCCATTCCAACTGAAGTGTGTATCTTTCAACCCGGCGGCCGGGTATTGTTCGCGCCGGGTCGTTTCGTAAAACGCCTTCCAGCCGCAAACAACGTCTCTATCGGTCGGAAGGCGCTGATTATTTAAGAAGCAGCTTGCTCCGCCCTTCTGGGAAATCCGGCACATTCCCAGCGGCGCTGGATTGCACGCCACATAAAGGCTTGATAAAGGGCGCAAACACCGACAACCGCGTACACCATTCGGCTGGCGATGCTCATCTCGCCGAAAATGGTTGCCACCAAATCAAAACCGAAAATTCCGACCAGTCCCCAGTTTAGCCCGCCTACGACGAGCAGAGCTGCTACTACGATGTCAATTCCTTTCAAATATTCTATATTTTTAAACATATTATATGACCTCCGTGACACACGTCGGTGTGTCGGTATCAATTTATGTTATCAGGTAAAGTGCACCTGTTGATGAATTTGTCACAATGTTCGACACGCTTAAAAACACTTTAGGTCGACCCAAAATAAGTAACGTATCCTTGTTAATTACGATAGGGTTAAAAACCGCTGTAGCGAGCGTGGTCGAACAAAACTTAAACTAGGTATCGAGGCGGCAATGTCAAGATTCGTCCGGCGCTCCTATGCGCGCCAGCCCTGAAATCGGCCCAAATTCATATGATTGCATTGACGAATCACCGACTTTCATCTAAAACAAAAATCAATCGGAATAATTCATCATAAAAAACGTCTAAACATCAAGCAGCATAGAATAAGAGGTACTTTTGATTTTGGGAAGGCTATTGTCGGGAGGGCTTTTCTGGGTGAGTTTAGCCCCTTTGCTCTATGGCGCCCTGAGTGTATCCGCCAAATTAGCCGGGGCTCATCTGAGTGTCTGGCATATCGGTGCGGGCCGGTTTGGCCTTGGCCTGTTGGTGGTACCCTTTATTGTCAGGGCATTAGGTCTGAACCTCTGGGGAAAACAGCGTTTTCTCCTCACGGTGAGAGGTCTTTGCGGTGCGGTCGCATTCCTTCTTTTAGTTGGGGCCTTCCAAAGAATTCCGCTTTCAGTGGCAATGATACTTTTTTACCTGTATCCGGCCTTTACAGCGCTTTTGTCGCCCTGGGTCACGGGCGAGCCAACTAAAAAGATAGCCTGGTTGTTCGTTTGTTGCGCATTCATCGGCATTGTCCTGATCCTGTGGCCTCATGAAGCTTCCGGGGCCTTGAATCCGGGCCATCTATTTGCTGTGATTGCTTCGGTTTTATGTGCCTTTACGCTTCTTCTGGTGCGGCGTTTGGGCAGGGAGAACAACATTTACACCCTGTTTTTCTATCTGTGCCTGACCGGGACACTCGCCAGCCTTGGACCGCTGCTAATGCAGGCGCTTCCGGTTATACCGTTGCAGACGGTTGCCTGGCTTGGAATTGCCGCGGTAGCCATATTTTCAATAGGCGCCCAACTATCCATCAACCAGGCCCTCGTCCGCATTCCGGCCCAGAAAGTAAGCGTTATGATGACAGCCGAAGTGCCTCTGGTTACAGGTTTTGGCGTGCTTTTTCTGGGTGAGCCCAGCGGCTGGCGCGTCATCGTCGGTGCTTTGATGATTTTCGGTAGCGGGATCGGTCTCAACCTCCTGCCGGACAGATCAACTTCAACTTCTTCCAATAGTCTAAAACGTTTCTGATCAAACCAGGGCAGGATCTAATCGGTTTTACACGGTTTGGTATCTTTCAATAATTTTAATATTCCTGGGAGCTTCTTTTCTTCGGCCCACTGTTGGGCAGTTTTGCCGTGGCGATCTGCGGCTTTTATTTGAGGGCAATGATTGCAGAGAACCCTGACGACGCCTTCATGTCCTGCCTTTACAGCCAAAATTAAAGCGGTCTGGCTCTCGTCATCCTTGGCTGCAGTGTTGGCTCCATAGGCGATCAATTGTTGGACGACCTTCACATATCCGTCAGCCGCTGCAAACATGATTGCCGTTCTGCCCAGATAATCCCTTGTCTCAACCGCTGCCTGCAAGTTTAACAGAATTTCGACGATTTTGTCATGACCGTTGCTGGCTGCGAACATCAACGCCGTAGAACCGTTTACGCTTCGGGAATTGACATTGGCATTGGCGGCAATTAATTCCCTTACGATTTCTCTATGACCGAACTGGGCTGCCAGCATCAGGGCCTCCCAGCCGGCGTCTCCTTTGGCGTTCACGTCAGCATCGCGCACAATCAAAAACTTGACGACATCGGTATGTCCATTCATTGCAGCCTGCATTAAAGCGGTCCACCCGGACTCATTGGTCGCATTCACATTTACCCCCGAATCCAGCAGCGTTCTGATTTCATCAATCAGTCCGATTTCTGCAGCTGTAACCAACGATTCAGTATCTCTGGCAGTTTGCGTCAATCCCGGGGAGTGAAAGATCAGAAATAAGAGTAAAATGAAGGGTTGGAAACAAGCCCTGGCCTGGCGGGTCATTGTTATTTTCCTTGATAAAAGCTGTACTAGTTATTTTGGAAAGGAAGGACTCTTTTCAAATCGCATAACACCCTTGAGCCCTTGATATATCAAATTTGAATTTTCATCTCAATCCTTTTTCAGCGCACGGGACTGGTTGTATACCATTTCGAGTTCTTTGCAGGCCCGATCAAAGGTTTTACCATAAATATACACAATGCTGGATTTTTTGGCCGTCAGCCATCCCACCTCCATGGCAATAACCCAGGGAGATCGTCTTTTGGCCCAGCGGTAAACCTTGAACGGCCATTTGAACCATCCATATGTTTTAAAGGCTTTTTCCAGGAATATTTTAATGGGTTTGGCAATAACCAGATCCGATAAATTTTTTGCACGGTATAGCGTATCCAGGCGCATTCTGTATAAATAGCGTGCCAAAAGATATTCCTCACCCTTGCCCAGGGTACCTATCCAATGGCGACTGCGCTCCAGCAATGGCCCCAAAGCCGCTTCCTCCAGCGGGTTGGCCGATTCCGGGAAATATTTCCGGGAAACTATCCGACCGACCTCGTAAACCGCATTTTTCCAATCCTTCAGGGTGGGCGTCGCGGTCAGAACAGATAAGAATCCAATCAAACCTTCACGAACGGCTTTAATCTCAGGATCCATAGCAGGATCCGTGATATCTTCAAGGGATTCAAGTTCCTGCAGGGTATTTTCCAGAGCTGCTTCTGTCTCCAATCCCTCTATATTGGCCGTTTCCGTATGACCAAAAGCGTCAATCGCCAATTTGCCAAAAAATAAATATAGATCGATCATAAGATATTTGATGAGCAGTAGCAGGGTCAAGCGGTTGGAAAGATAGGCCAGCCACATAAACGGATCGGGGATTAGAATAACCCGTGAGCGTAGAATTGGCCGGATGGCCTTTTGATAACGAAAATACCAGGAAAAAAAACGTGAAGATGATATCCGTACATACCAGCCATGCGCATGTTTAATGTTACCAATGCTGATTCGACGGAGCCTCCTAAAACCAGGCCGATTCAGGATGTGGTCAAAGCGGCCCAGCGACATCTCGATACTCTGAAGAAATGAGCCAATAGACACCTGCAGCTCCGGATGTTCGGATGTCGGATGGTAACAGGCGGCGATGCTTTGGATAAACTGCGGAAGATCAATCATTTCCCCGAATTCCGGTGAAAATGATGAAAGCACTTCCCGGCAGCGGTTTTCAACCAGCTCAATGGCGAGTTTGGTGGGAGTTGTCGCCTGCCCGGCGTGTTGCCGAAGCTCATCGAGTTCCTTATTGAGTGACTGCCTCCAAAAAAAAACACCGCGGGCCTTTAGCAGAGTAATACCCGCAAATACGAGGGTAATCAGCGTCAGAGAGGCCCACAGCAGCTTTATATAAAACCACCCGTCCATATAAGTCTCTCGGCGTCTCCACTTTTGGCCGGTACGCTGGCCTGCAAGTCCCGCTCTAATAGGCGGGAAGCTTCACAAAAAATTACTGCTTAATTTTATCCTGTCCCTGCTGTGCGTGCCAATATTTCTTTAAGGCAGCCACTACACTTTCGTCATACATGGTTCCGCTTTCTTTCTCCAGTATTGAGAAAGCATCTTTGACCGGAAGTGCATCACGATAATGCCGCTGGGAGGTTAAGGCTTCGAACACGTCGGCAACCGCGATTATTTTGGTCATGAAAGGAATATCTTCAGATTTGAGTCCGGCCAGATAACCGGATCCGTCCAACCGCTCGTGATGAGACGCAGCGATCATCGGAACATTTCGATACTGGCGGGAAAAATGCATTTTGTTCAAGATATCCCGGGTGATGAATACATGCTGTTTTATATTTTCATACTCTTCATTGGTCAGTCGACCCTGTTTTTTTAAAATATAATCGTCAATGCCCAGTTTGCCGTAATCATGCAGCAGGGCAGCTACACTGAGAATATCCTGTTCAATTTCGCCGAACCCGAGTTTATTGGCAATACCGACGGCATATTGGGTTACTTTTTTGGAATGACCGGCGGTCATGGGATCTTTGGCGTCGATGGAAGCAGCCATAACTTCCAAAATGCTCTTGAACTGTCGATCCTGTTCCTGAAAAAGCATCGCATTTTCCAAAGCAATGGCAATGCCGGATGACAGGGCTTTTAAATACTCGCTATCCATATCGGTAAAGATGCCGTTTTTTTTGTTTATGGCCTGGATCACGCCAAGGACCTCTCCGTTTTTATTTTTCACGGGTACACACAAGATACAGCGGGTTCGGTATCCGGTTTCTTGATCGGTGCGCATACTAAAACGACTATCCGCATAGGCATCCGGAATATTGAGCGTTTTGCCGGTCATGGCGACCAACCCTGCAATTCCCAAATTCATGCTCAGGCGAATGTCCTTGCCGCCAAGCCCGTCTGAAACGATTGTAAAGAGCTCACCTTTTTGCTTATCGATTAGAAAAAGAGACCCGCGCAGACACTGTGTCAATTCCCGGATTTCACAAACAAAAGTTTCGGCCTGACTTTTATCCGGCTGGAGGGTGAATTCTTCTTCGCTGAGATTTGAGATCCGTTTTCTGACCAGCTGTTCGTCTGCCTTGGTAAATAAACCGGCTTTTTTGTTGAGAAGTTCGAGAGCCCCGCCGACCTCGCCATCTTTGTCAAAAATCGGGGCTGCGAGAATACTTTGGGTTTTAAAGCCGGTTATTTCATCTATTTTGGCATTAAATCTGGGGTCTTCATAGGCATTGGCCACATTAATAATTTGTTTGGTTAGGACACTGACACCGACGATTCCCATGCGCATCTTAATACTGATTTTTCCGGCTTCCAGGCCTTCGGCAAATTTAGCCCATAATTCCATGCCTTCCCAATTCAGCAAGAACAAGGTGCTTCGATCTGCATCCAGAAATTTGGAGATTTCAGTCATGATTAAGGGTAGGAGTTGATTAATATTACGCTCACCACCGATTTTCTTTTCGATTTCTATAAATCTTTTCAACCGGGTGTTTTCAGCTGCGAGCTTGCGATTTTGTACTTGAAGGTCTGTGGATTTATTGACTGAATTTTCGCTGATCATATTATTACCTGTTGCGACCCTAATGTTTTGTCCCTATTGTTTTTATTAAACACCCTCATCATAATTAATCCTGCACAGCAAATTCATTGGACCGCGGCAGCCATTGCAAATACCCAGCGTTTTGGTTATAGCTTTACTCGAAGTGTGGGAAATTGTCTTTCTTACTCCATTGGTCTTAATAAGATAAGGGATTACCCTTAATTTTACCTGACCGGGGAAAATGTAGCAAGTTTTTAGATCATATCGCACTGAAACGTTTTTGCAGAAATAAGGAAAAGGACCGTGAGCCCCTTGATTGGAATTACGTGCTCCAGAGAAGTCGGGGGAGCCTGGGGAAAATATTAACCGGGACACTTCCTGGACTGCACCTTTGATGAATACAGCTGGGCTATCTGCAGTTCCGGCGGTGCGCCGGTTCTCATATCGGTTGCTCACAACCGGACGTCACTTTTGACGATTATCAGCAGGTTAAATGACACTATGGAAGAGATTGTACAACTGACCAAAGAACTTATCCGGTTCAGATCCATGCATTCCGAGCCGGAAGAGATCAAGCGCTGCATTGAATTCATAGAAAAATATCTTGAAGAATATGCAATCGAATACTGGCGTTTTGATCACGGCGGTATCCCGTCGATTCTGGTCATGCCAGGAAGCAGAAGAACCTCAATACTCTTGATGTCTCATATCGATGTGGTGGCGGCACCGGCAGAATTGTTCGACCCCTTCGAAAAGGATGGAAATCTTTACGGAAGGGGCAGCATCGATGATAAATACGCGGCGGCGCTGTCCCTGGTGCTGCTTAAAAATCACCTCGTAAAGCTTCGCAGCAGCGACAAAGTTCAGGAAGATCTGGCTTTCGGGGTACTCATAACCGGGGATGAAGAAATCGGGGGTGCCAATGGCGCCAAGAGAGTCCTCAATGAAGTCAAAGCTGATTTTTGTGTGGCGCTGGATGGCGGGACACCCAATAAAATCGTTGTCAAAGAAAAAGGAGTCCTCAAGCTAAAATTGGTTTCAAAAGGTAGGGCGGCCCATGGTGCCAGACCCTGGCTGGGTGAAAATGCCATTGATAATTTGATCGAAGACTATCTGAAATTGAAAAATCATTTTCAGGTGTCCACACCGGATCACTGGCATCGCACCATGAATGTCAGCATCATTCAGGCCGGTAAATCATTTAACCAGGTTCCGGAAACGGCCGAAGCTTTATTTGATATTCGCTATACGGAATCAGACGATATCGACCGACTTGTTTCTCAGATGCAAAACGAAATAAAAGGCCGGCTGACAGTCGAAGCCAAAGGGCACCTTTTTTCCGGGGGTCAATCCCCCTACCTGGATGTGCTATTAAAAATTGCCAAAAAGACGGAAGTCGGCTTTGAACATGGCGCCAGTGACGCCCGGTTTTTATCGGCCCACGGTATCGATGGCATTGTCTGGGGCGCAAACGGTGATATGAGCGCGCACGCAATCGATGAGCATGTCAACATCGAAAGCGTTTATGAGCTCTACCGGTTGCTGGATGCGTTTGTGATTAAATCGCAAGCGCTGAAGCCCGGCAAATAAAGCCCATAGCTGCTTTTGGCTTTTTTACTTGACACATGAGCCCAATTTTTCTACGTTTCTTCGAAGATTAAGGGAATGCTAATCATCGGCCTGCGTCACTTTCCCTCATCGACCCAGGCTGCCTTTGATGTCAACCCCATACGGCACCCAAGAGAGGCGCGGAACATTGCAGCAGCCGGTGCCCTCCTCGCTTCTCCATATTTTTCAATTCATCAATGGCATGTATCTTTTGTTGCATTCGAAGTTGAAAAGGTGCCCAATCCCAAGATAGAAGGGAGGTTTTCAATGCGCGTAAAAACATTGTTGATCGTATTGGTATTGGTAGTCGCATTTACAATGCCTGCCGGAGCAAAAACACTTAAATTCGCCTTTCAAGGCAGTCTCGACTCCTTTGATCCCTATAACCTGAACGAAACATTCCATCTGGGAACCCAGGGCAATGTTTTTGAGGGATTGATTCGACGCGGGCCCAATCTGGAGATCGAACCGGCCCTGGCGGAACGCTGGGAGGTAATGGAGCCCACCCGCTGGCGCTTTTATCTGCGCAAGGGCGTCAAATTCCATGACGGCACCCCATTTACTGCCGATGACGTGGTATTTTCCGCCACCCGGGTGCGCCATGCGAATTCAGATTTGCGGGTCCGGTTGTCGGCCGACACCATGGTCATTAAAGTGGATGATCATACCGTGGATTTTGTCACCGACAAACCCAATCCGATTCTGCATGTCGAATGGGGAACCTGGTACATCATGTCCAGAGAATGGACTATAAAAAACGACGCTATCTTACCTCAATCGGCCACCAAAGAAAAAGAAAATTATGCCACCCGCCATGCCAACGGCACTGGGCCGTTTATGCTGGTCAGTCACGAGCCCGGTGTGAAAACCGTATTCAAAGTCAATAAGAAATGGTGGGACCGGAAAAACAAAGAACATAACGTCAAAGAAGTCATCTTCACCCAGATCAGCAATGACGCCACCCGGGTTGCGGCATTGTTATCCGGCCAGGTAGATATGGCCTATCCGGTCCCGGTTCAGGACATGAAGCGCGTCGATGGCAATGCCTCTACCCGCATGCTGGTGGGACCGGAGTTGCGTACCATTTTTCTGGGGATGGATCAGAACCGGGATGAGCTGTTGTATTCGAACGTGAAGGGTAAAGTGTTGCGCGGGCTATCGGAACCATCGGCCATGATGATCGCACCGGGTGTTCATGGCGGCGGAAATCCGAAGTTTAAACGGCTTGAATATAATCCGACGAAATCCCAGGAGCTTCTGGCAGAGGCCGGTTATCCCAACGGTTTTGAAGTCGGTATGGATTGCCCCAACGATCGCTATGTCAATGACGAACAAATTTGTCTGGCCGCGGTGTCCATGCTGGCTAAAGTGGGAATCAAAGTAAACCTGCTGGCGCAACCCAAAACCAAATACTTTGGAAAAGTATTAGCCCCCAAACTGGATACCAGTTTCTATCTGCTGGGTTGGACTCCGGGCAGCTTTGATTCCTATAATCCCCTTAATTTTTTGCATGCCTGCCCTAAAAAAACCGGTGAAGGCAAGTTTAACCTCGGCGGTTATTGCAATCCTGAAGTGGATGCACTGAACGCCAGAATCCTGAGTGAAACCGACCAGTCCAAACGTGATGCCATGATTGAACAGGCCTGGACAATGACCATCAACGACGTTGCATACATTCCGTTGCATCAACAGGCGCTGGCCTGGGGAGTCAACAATAAAGTGCAGGTCAAACAGCGTCCCGACAATCAATTTGCATGGCGTCACGTTATGATCAAGTAGGTGCCGGCAATCAAACAAACCCGGAATTCGGTTTAACTATGCTGGATTCCGGGTTTTTTTCTATTTGGTTAATTTGTTGATTGGTTGACTGGTTGATTGGTTAATTAGTTAATTCGTGGAGCATGAGAATATCCGATATAACAATCAGCCATTATTACAATATTGAAGATCGACTGAACGCAGCAGTTCTGTTCAAACGGCATTTATTCTCATTGATGCTCAACGAATTAACCATTAAACCAATAAACTATTCAACGATAACCGTATTATGATTGCCCTGATTATCCGCCGTATATTCCAGTCTATAATCGTCATGCTGGCCGTGGCCTTGGTCGCTTTCATGTTGTTTCGGTATGTGGGCGATCCGGTTTCTCAAATGGTGGGGCAGGAAACGAGCATCGCCGATATGGAACGGCTGAGAGAGGAGCTGGGGCTGAACGACCCGATTATCGTGCAGTTTGCCGGCTTTGCATGGAACACCGTGCGGGGAAAATTCGGTATCTCTTACCGCCTCGGCCGTCCCGTCAATGAATTGTTTGCCGAACGGCTGCCGGCCACCCTGGAGCTAAGTCTGATAGCGGCCTTATTCTCTCTGCTCGCCGGGATTCCCATGGGGGTCTACTCCGGACTTTATCCGGATAGAGCATTAAGCAAGCTCTTCCAGGCAATTTCGCTAATTGGAATTTCATTACCGACATTTTTAATCGGGATCCTGTTAATTCTATTCTTCGGCGTCATCCTGGGTTGGCTGCCGACCTTTGGCCGGGGAGAGGTAATCCAGCTCGGCTTTTGGTCGACCGGACTGCTGACGGTCAGCGGTTTGAAGGCCGTTATCATGCCGGCCTTTACGTTGGGCATGTTTCAGCTGACGCTAATCATGCGGATGGTTCGTTCTGAAATGATGGAGGTCTTGCGGACCGATTACATCAAGTTTGCTCGGGCCCGCGGCCTGACTAATCGTGCCGTTAATTTCGGCCATGCCTTAAAAAACACCCTGGTCCCGGTCATTACCATCACCGGTATTCAAATCGGCACGATCATCGCCTTCGCCCTTATTACCGAAACCGTGTTTCAATGGCCCGGTATGGGGCTGCTGTTTCTGCAGGCCATTCAATTCGCAGATATTCCGGTGATGTCGACCTACCTCATTTTAATTGCGTTTTTCTTTGTGGTGATCAATCTGATTGTCGACCTCCTCTACCACGTAGTGGATCCTCGCCTTAGATTTGATAAGGCTGTGGTTGCAGGTTAGGCCCTTAATTATGAAATCAGTGCATATTATGGCAAATTATTTTCGCCACCAAGACGCAAAGACGCGAAGATAAATATTAACCAAAAAGTTTCACGTTCCCCTTTGTGTCTTGGGGCCTTTGTGGCAATTAATTCTCCGCCTGCGGCGGATCCGGTGTAGGCATATGAAAAGTGCAGCGCGCATTCAGGATAGCGTTCATCGATTTTTTGACAGTGATATCTGGTTCAGTTTTAAAAAATCCAAAGTTACTGTGGTGGCCGCATGCGTCACCGCGTTAGTAATGTTATCTGCTTTCGCAGCACCTTTGATCGCGCCTCACAATCCCTTTGATCCGGCATCCCTCGAGCTGATGGATGCGTTTACCCCGCCGTTCTGGTTTGATGAGGGAACAACAAAGTTTTTGCTGGGCACGGATGATCAGGGTCGGGATATTTTTTCAACCATTCTTTATGGTTCGCGCATTTCACTGTTGGTCGGATTTGCGTCCATGTTATTTGCGATGGTCATCGGGATAACGCTGGGCCTCATCTCCGGCTACATCGGCGGGGCGGTGGAGTCTATCATTATGCGAATCGCCGATGTACAAATCAGCTTCCCGGCCTATCTCATCGCGATGTTGATCTATGGTGTGGCCCTCAGTTTGCTGCCTAACGAGCGGCATGACGAATTGGCCGTCTGGGTGCTTGTTCTGGCTATCGGATTCGCCAACTGGGTCCACTTTGCACGAACTGTGCGGGGTTCCACCCTGGTGGAAAAAAACAAAGAATATGTCCAGTCGGCACGGGTTATCGGGCGCCGGCGCGCCACTATTATGTTTCGCCATATCCTGCCCAATGTCATGGGGCCGGTGCTGGTGATTGCCACCTTCGGGCTGGCCGTTGCCATTCTGACTGTAGCAACCCTGTCATTTCTGGGGGTCGGCGTTCCCCCGACCAGACCGTCCCTGGGAACCCTCATCCGTATCGGTCAGGACTTTCTGTTTGCCGGTGAATGGTGGATCGTGATTTTTCCCGGTGTGGCCCTGTCGGTGCTGATACTGGCTGTAAATCTTCTCGGTGACTGGATGCGGGATGCCTTTAATCCCAAATTGAGATAAGTTTTACCGTTCAGGGTTCAAAGGTTCAGAGGTTCAAGATTCTGGTTTCAAAGTTCAGAACCTGTGAACCTTTTGAATGATGACCGAATCGATACTAATAGTTGAGCATCTCCGAATTGAATTTGATACCCGCCGCGGTGTCCTGGTGGCGGTGGACGATGTGTCCTTTGATATCCTGCCGGGAGAAGTCTTTGGGATTGTTGGCGAATCCGGTGCGGGTAAATCCCTCACAGGTCAGGCGATCATCGGACTGCTCGAGCCTCCCGGCCGCATCGGTGCCGGTCAGATATGTCTAAATGGCCAGCGGATTGATCAATTGCCCCATGATCAGATGCGCCGTATCCGCGGGAAAAAAATCGGCATGATTTTCCAGGACCCGCTCACCAGCCTGAATCCCTTGTACACCATCGGCCAGCAACTGGCGGAAACCATACTCACCCATTCGGCAATGAGCTCGCAACAGGCGCGCCGGCATGCGACCAAGCTGTTGGATGAAGTCGGCATTCCGGCTGCCGCAAAACGTATCGATCACTACCCCCACCAGTTTTCCGGCGGTATGCGCCAGCGGGTCGTCATTGCGCTGGCCCTGTGCGTCAACCCCAGTTTGATCATCGCTGACGAACCCACCACTGCCCTGGATGTATCCATTCAGGCCCAGATAATCGCCCTTCTAAAAAGCCTGTGCAAAGAACACGACACGGCCGTTATTCTAATTACCCATGATATGGGAGTGATTGCCGAAATTTCAGACCGGGTAGCCGTCATGTATGCCGGACGGCTGGTGGAAGTCGGCAAAGTGCGCGATGTAGTAAAGAATCCGAAACACCCTTATTCTAAAGGATTGATGGGTTCTATTCCGTCTTTGCACCATAAGGCCGAAGCCCTTACCCAGATTGAAGGCACCATGCCGCGTTTGACGGAGATACCGGCAGGATGCGCCTTTCACCCGCGCTGCCCGAGCAGCTTTGAGCGCTGTCGAAATCAGCGCCCCGACTTATTAAACACCGAGCCCACCAAAGCCGCCTGCTGGCTTTATGATAGCGAGGACTGAAATGGCCAAAACCGGCCCGCCGATAAACCCGGAATCTCCGCTGCTAAGTGTCAGCGGATTAAAACGCTATTTTGATGTTTCTAAACCCTTGCTGAACCGTATGCTGGAGGGTGCGCCCCGCATGATTTTAAAAGCCGTCAGCGGCATTGATTTTGAAATCAAGAAAGGCAAAACCTTCGCACTGGTGGGAGAATCGGGCTGCGGCAAATCAACGGTGGCCAATCTGGTGGTGGGGCTTCACCAGCCATCGGCCGGTAAAATCGAGTTTGAAGGTATCGATTTGGCATCAATAACCGACCGGGTGCAAATGGCCCAACTGCGCCGGCGTATCGCCATGATTTTTCAGGATCCCTATGCCAGCCTGAACCCGCGCTGGCGCGTGCACGCAATCGTCAGTGAGCCTATCCGGGCCTTTGGTTTGCTTAAGGGCAACCGGTCTATTTCCCAACGCACCGGCGACCTGCTCACCCAGGTGGGACTTTCGCCGGCCGATGGCGAAAAATATCCCCATGAATTTTCGGGCGGACAACGCCAGCGCATTTCCATTGCCAGGGCCCTGGCCAGCGAGCCCGACTTTATTGTCTGTGACGAACCCACCTCGGCCCTGGATGTTTCGGTCCAGGCCCAGATATTGAACCTGATGAAGAAGCTTCAGGGGCAATTCGATCTGACTTACCTGTTTATTTCTCACGATCTGGCCGTGGTGCGCCACATGGCCGACCACGTGGGGGTAATGTATCTGGGGCGGCTGTGTGAGGTGGCCCCGGTAGACCATATTTTCGATACCCCGCTGCATCCTTACACCCGGCTGCTGCTGGAAACCATCCCGGATGTGGAAATGAGCGGCCGCGATACGCAGCCGGTTGCCGGCGAAATTCCCAATCCCATTGACCCGCCCGGGGGCTGTGCCTTCCATCCCCGCTGTCCTGAAGCCGCTGCCCTTTGCGCAAAAGTGCGCCCGGAACTGACGACCCTGGAAAGCGGCGTTCAGGTTGCCTGCCATGCCGTGCTCCAGGGACCGAGATGGCGCCCGCAATCCGGATAGCCTATCTGATTATATTCTTATATTTCATTGTATTGAGTAGTGCATACATTCGAACCTTATGGCAGCATCTTCGAATATGTTTGCAAGAGGCTTTGTGCTTGACACAAAACCATCACTTTCATATGTTCGGTTTGTTGTACCTGAAAATATCAACCTACAGAGGAAGGAGGGATATATGTTAAAAAAAATCACCATTTTATTTGTTGTATTTTCATTTGTTGTGACCGGCATGGCAATGGCCGCACCCAAAAAGGGCGGAACCCTGATTTTCGGTCGCGGCGGGGACAGTGTCGGATTGGATCCGGCCTATGAGACCGACGGAAACTCTTTTATGGTGTGCGACAACATCTATGAAGCGCTGGTTGCCTATAAAGACGAGTCCACCGCCCTGGAACCCGGTCTGGCTAAATCCTGGGACATTTCGTCTGACGGCAAAACCTACACCTTTAATCTGAGAAAGGGCGTTCGATTTCATGACGGCACAACCATGGACGCCGATGCGGTCGTTTTTTCCATCGGACGCATGATGAAAAACCGCAATGTCAAATTCTACGGCAAAGCCTGGGATATTCCGGCCCAGGAACGTCCGCCCGAGTACTGGGTGTCCATGGAAATGGATAAAACCATCGGTGCCATCGAGGCCGTCGATAAGTACACCGTGGTTTTTAAACTCAAAAGGATCGAAGCACCATTTCTGGCCAACATGGGCATGGATTTTGCCGATATCATCAGCCCCACGGCCTTTTTGAAAAATCCTAAAGAATTTTTGAGAAACCCGGTGGGCACCGGCCCATTTGCGTTTGTCAAATGGGTCAAGGACGACCGCATTATTCTGGAGAGATTTAAGGATTACTGGGATACATCCGCGGGGCCTTATATAGACAAGGTCGTTTTCCGGTCGATTCCCGAAAATTCGGTTCGATTCCTGGAGCTCAAAACCGGCAATATCCATATCTGCCAGTTCCCCAACCCGGCGGATGTCCCCCTGGCAAAAAAAGATAAAAATTTGTGGCTGCCCACCCAACCCGGTATGAATATCGGTTATCTTTCCTTTAACCATACCAAAGAACCCTGGAAGAGTAATGTTGACTTACGCAAGGCCATTGGCCACGCCATTAACCGTAAGGCCATTGTCGATAATATCTATCAGGGCATGGGTCAGGTCGCCAAGAACCCCATCCCGCCCACCATGTGGGGCTACAATAAAAAAGTTAAGGGATTCAAATACAGTCCCAAACTGGCCAAAAAACTTCTGGCTAAAGCCGGCTATCCCGACGGAAAAGGATTGGGGGAAATCACCCTGTGGTCCATGCCGGTGCCGCGCCCCTATAATCCGGACGGACGCAAGATCGGTGAGGCCATGGCAGCCGATCTGGCCAAGGTCGGCATAAAAGCCAAGATCGTTACCTTTGAGTGGGGGACCTATCTGAAACGCCAGCGGGAGCAACCGGCCGACATGGATCTGTTCCAGCTGGGCTGGACCGGCGACAACGGTGATCCGGACAATTTCCTGGCCGTTCTGTTCGACGGCCTCGCCTCTTCATCCATCAGAACCCAGTGGCATAATCAGACATACCACGACCTGATGGTTACAGGCAGACAAACCATCGACCAGGCCGAGCGCACCAAAATATACGAAAAAGCGCTCAAGCTGATATTTGATGAGGCTCCGGTCATCAGCGTAGCCCACTCAACGGTCATCTGGCCGGCACGCAAAAATGTTAAGGATTTTAAGCTTCATCCTACAGGATCTGTCAGGTTGAAAAACGTATGGCTCAAATAGTCATGGATAAGACTCTGTAAATTTTGCAAACAGGGGAAGGGGACAAACCTCTTCCCCTTTCTTTTCGAGAACATTTTGTTTTATTGGTTGTATTTGTTCAATTTGTTCAATTGGTTGAATTAGTTAACTCGGTAAGGTATCGGGCTGTCTGGGCCATTGTTCCCGTACAAAACCATCCAGGCTGATAGATTACCAACCAATTCAACGAATTCAACTAATTAAACCAATCTAACTATTTCACTATGCTCGCCTATATCATCAGACGTATACTCATTCTAATTCCCACCCTTCTGGGGGTATCGATCATCGTTTTTCTGATGATGCATCTTACACCCGGCGATCCGGCCGAGCTGCTTCTGGGGGAACGGGCCACCGAAGAAACACTGGATGCAATGCGTGAGCACCTGGGCCTCAAAGAGCCGCTTTACGTGCAGTACGGCATGTTTTTAAAGCGTTTGATGAAAGGTGATCTGGGCGAAACCATCTGGACCCGCCAAAAGGTCTGGATCGAGGTCAAACAGCGTTTTCCCGCCACCATCGAACTTTCCCTGGTTGCTCTGTGCCTCAGTTGTTTTTTCGGTATAATTTTCGGTATTGTGTCGGCCACCAAGCAGTACTCCATATTTGACTATGTCAGTATGCTGGGGGCGCTGGCCGGCGTCAGTATGCCTATATTCTGGCTCGGGCTTGTCTTTATGCTTATTTTTTCACTCAACCTGGGCTGGCTCCCTATTTCCGGTCGCTTGAGTGTCGGGATCGATCTGGAGGTCATCACCAATTTTTATATCCTGGATGCGGTTTTGACCCGCAACTGGGCGGCTCTCAGAGATGCACTCTGGCATATCATCATGCCGGCGATGACCCTGAGCACCATTCCGATGGCCATTGTGGCCCGGATGACGCGCTCCGCCATGCTGGATGTGTTGCGCCAGGATTACATTAAAACAGCCAAAGCCAAAGGACTCTCCCAGTTTATCGTGATTTTCAAGCATGCACTGCGCAACGCGCTCATTCCGGTGGTGACTACAATAGGTCTGCAGTTCGGTGTGCTGCTGGGCGGGGCCATACTGACCGAAACGATTTTTGCCTGGCCCGGTGTGGGCAAGTGGATGTACGATGCCGTGATGCAACGGGACTACATGGTCATACAGGGCGGCACCCTGTTTATAGCGGGGTTTTTTGTTGTCATCAACCTGGGTGTGGATGTTTTGTATGCGGTTATTAACCCGAGGATATCAGTCAAATGAAAACCGGTTTCAAAGCTTCATCTAATGCTCAATGGCGGTGTTGCGGACCGGTTCAAAATGCTCACGTACTAACGTGTACGCTCCGCTTTTGAACCGTTCCGCGCCTTGCCCTTGAACATTATCTAAAGCTTTGAAACCGGTTTAAATAATGTTTTGATTCCAACTGTTTGAATATTATTACAAACACTTATGCGTAAGGAAAAAGCACAAAAAAATCCCCTTGACCGGCACCCGATGCTGGAGCAGCTGAGTCAGCTGTGGCGCAATAAAACCGCTGTCCTGGGTCTGATTATTATTACAGCATTTTTTTTAACAGCCGTTTTCGCACCGCTGCTCAGTCCCCACGATCCGCTGGAAATCTCACTCTATGACCAGATCAAACCCCCGGTATGGCACGAGAAAGGCACCTGGAAAAACATACTGGGAACCGATGACCTGGGGCGCGACACCCTTTCCCGTATTATCTACGGTGCCCGGGTGTCCCTGGCTGTGGCTCTGGTCAGTGTCGGCCTGGCTTTTGTTTTGGGTACCCTCCTGGGAGCCTTATCCGGATATTTCAAGGGGGTGATCGACAGCCTTATCATGCGGGTCATGGACATGATTCTGGCCTTTCCCTATCTGTTGCTGGCGATTGTTGTCGTGGCCTACCTCGGTCCGAGCCTGGAGAATGCCATGATGGCCATCGGCGTAACCTATATTCCGCGTTTTGCTCGCATCGTGCGCGGCAGCGTATTGGAAGAATATGAAAAAGACTATGTGATGGCGGCGCGGTCCATCGGAGCCAGAGACTGGCGGATTATTTTTCTGGCAATATTACCCAATTGCATGGGACCCCTGATTGTTCAAACCACTTTGAGTATGGCTTCGGCGATTCTGGATGCAGCCGCCCTGAGTTTTCTGGGGCTCGGCGCCCAGCCGCCAACGCCTGAGTGGGGGGGCATGATTGCCATGAGCCGGGGTTTGATCCTGCGAGCGTCATGGGTAATGACCTTTCCGGGTATTGCCATTTTGCTGGCGGTGTTGGGTTTTAACCTGTTGGGCGATGGCTTGCGAGATGCCCTTGACCCGAGACTGCGTGATTAACGCAGGGTTCACGCATATGTGTCTACGGATT
>CAMYNZ010000131.1 GCA_947259865.1 uncultured Desulfobacterales bacterium
GTTGTCTTTACCAATAAAAATGGTTGCCCGTAGACCTTTTTCTTTTCTTAATCTAGTGAACATTTCTATTACCTTTCCTGCTTCAGCCGGTGAAAATAGGAATTTCTGGACTTTATCAAAGTGGACGACAATAATGGCTTGATTTGCTATTGCATCATCATGTTTGAGGTCATGGAAGAACCCGATGACATCTTTGGCTGAGAATTCTGCGTATGGATAGGCGTGAACAATGTTTGCATCTGCGTCATAGTGGTATTCTGCCGACATTACTGTATCTCCTGGTAGGGCTAACGCCAGGCATAAGTTGCGGGCCGCAAGCCCGTCAACTTGATGCCATTGATGTTATGTGATTTATCAATTTAAAGATATCCATATTCTCTGGTGCTAATAATAAAGAACAAAAAGTAAATAGCCCAAATGAAGTCTCCGAATACGACTATGGCGGCAAAGCCGGTGGCAATTGAGTCCAACCATAAATAGCTAACGAAGAAAAAAAGGGCCATTTTGCCAATAGCGCCAATTGTAACAAAAAATCTAAATTTATGATTTGCAAACGCGACCATACCGTAGCCTATACCTGCCGCTATTACTACGAACCACCACGTTTGATTGGCAATAATCTTTGCTTCTGGGGTAATCAAGTTGAAGAAGAGTGAATTGCTGAGTTGAAGATTGAAGAAACCTAAAGATCCGAAAAATATATTCCATATTGCCCCAATTAGAAGCGGAATAAAATATTTTGATCTTTTTTCTTTAATACTTAAATCGATTGAATCCATTTTTTTTGATTTCACATAACGGTTGGGGATGGCCTGCAGGCCTAAAGCCTTTAGTTTACAAGGGATTTTATGTAAACCGCATCTTTTTTTCCTGTCAGGTTTATCCCTTTGTTGTACCAAATGCCGGGACCAACGCTAGTCCTTTGCAATACGTCCCAACAGGTAAAACTCATCGTTTGGCCGCATATTTGTTAAGTTAGCCATCCGATTGGATAAGGCAAAGAGCGCTGATATAGCACCTATGTCCCATATATCCTCAACAGAAAAGCCGTGCTGACACATTTCTTCAATGTCAGAGTCGCTTACCTCATAGGCATTCAGGGAAACTTTGACGGCGAAGTCAAGCATCACTTTCTGCCTTGGAGTGATATCCGCCTTCCGGTAATTTGTGGCAAGTTGGTCTGCCAGAAATGGACTCTTTTCCCGAATACGTAAAATTGC
Organism: uncultured Desulfobacterales bacterium; assembly: GCA_947259865.1. The sequence goes on from CAMYNZ010000131.1 coordinate 1,221, forward strand.
TCCGTGTGCTACAACACAATAGATACATTGATTGAGACCTGAAGTAGTAACGACGATCATTTCGCGCTCGCCTTTCGTAAGACCGCCCTCTTTTTCCATCAATGCGTCGTGATACGCAAAAAAAGCTCTGAATTCGTCCGGACGATGAGCCAGCGCCAAGAATACGTTCGGTACAAATCCGGATTTTTCTTGTACGGCCAATATCATGTCCCGAATGTCTTCAGGCAATTCGTTGAGTTCAGGAACTGGAAAGCGACTGATTGGATTATCTGACATTTGATTACCTCTTTTTGTAGTCATTTGATTATCGTATGATTATCGTTGGGGAAGGAAGCAGGGTCACATCTTAACTATTAATTATTCGTTTCAAAAGTTAATAATTAAGATGTGACCCCATTCTTTTTGAGTTTGTACTGTCTTTTACGTAAAACCGTCTATTATTTCCGGTCGGGTTCAGCGATCTGTTATAAGATATTGTTATCATATATTATATCTCATGTTGACACTATGGATCACGTGATGTACTATATGTACAAAATGCACAATAAAATCCAATTGTACAAAAGGTGATCACTATGTTAAACAAAATATCAGCTGCCGATGCGAGGAAAAAATTTGCGAATATTATTAACAGAGTCGCATATGGCAAAGAATCGTTCGTATTGACGAGAAGAGGTGAACCGTTAGCTGCTATTGTATCAATTGAAGATTTAAAGCTCCTGCAAGAAATTGAAGAACAAATGGATATTGATGATGCCTGGAAAGTTCGGAATGAACCGGGCGAAAATATTTCTTGGGAAAAGCTTCGGGAGGAGCTTGAGCTTTGAAATATAGAATCGAATTTAAAAGATCTGCGGCGAAGGTTCTCAAGAAGCTTCCAAAAACAGATCGTCAACGAATTCGAGATAAAATCGATAGCTTCGCAGATGATTTGCCGGATCCTGCTACCACGAAAATGAAAGGCGACAATCCATTTCATAGAGTTCGAGTAGGAGATTATCGGATAATTTATGAGATACACGAAAATACCCTATTGATTCTAGTTTTAAAAATAGGCCACCGAAAAGAAGTTTATAGAAGACTCAGCTAAACCATTCCCATTCAAGCATTTTTTCTCATACCTAATCTTATCGACTAAGCTCAGCCGCGGCCTGCGAAGCAGGTTGTCGGTTGAAGCGCATTGATAGGTGCTTGTTCAATACATTGTATTGCCATTTTTTGTTTCTCTCGGTACTTCTTGTATTGAATCCCAGTGCTCAATGATCTTTCCTTCCGCGTCGAATCGGAAGAAGTCCATCGTTACGTATTCTTCATTGCCTGGCCAAGTCTGATGAGTGTGTAAGGCGACTAGGTCTTCCTCGGCAACCGCACGCACGAACTCAATCTCCTTGTTGGGGTATTGCGCCGCCATTTCAGTGAAATAATCAATGAACGCCTGCTTCCCGTCCCCTACTAGCGGGTTGTGTTGAATATATTCAGCACCCACGTACATTTCAACAGCCTTGGCGGGGTCACCAAAATACGCAGTGCGGTAGAAGGCAATGGCATTCTTCTTATTTTCTTCCAGGTTGTCTTGCATGTCGGCCTCCAATGGGTTGATTCGTATCTGCTAAGCGCTTAATCAGAACCCTTCAAGTACAATCTTGCCGCGCGCAGAGCCGCTTTCAATCCGGGCGTGCACCGCACGCAGAGTCGCGGCATCGATCTTACCGGCGACTTCGGTAGCGGTGGAACGTATGCGACCCGCATCGACAAGCGTAGACACTTCGTTCAACAGCTTGCCCTGTTCCGCCATGTCCGGTGTGCCAAAGAGCGAACGAGTGAACATCATTTCCCAATGAAGTGACACAGCTTTGAGTTTTAACGGCATGGCGTTGAGCTCTTCCGGGTCATCGATTAAGCCAAAACGGCCCTGCGGTGCAATTAGTTCGACAATATCAGCCAAATGCTGGCCGGTCTGAGTGGTTGAGAACACAAAACCGGGAGCGCCGAGTCCTAGTGCCTCAACCTGGGGCGCCAAAGGCTGGCGGTGGTCGATCACGTGATGAGCCCCGCATTCGCGCACCCAATCCTGTGTTTCGGCACGCGAGGCGGTGGCGATCACCGTCAAATCGGTCAGTGCCCGCAGAAGCTGTATGGTGATCGAACCAACGCCGCCTGCACCACCGATGACCACAATGGTATTTCCTCCCTGCGGGGTCGGACATTTGACATCGAGCCGGTCAAACAGCATTTCCCATGCTGTGATTGCAGTCAGTGGAAGTGCTGCGGCCTCTGCATCGTTCAGGCTAGTGGGTTTGCGACCAACGATGCGTTCATCGACAAGGTGATATTCACTGTTGGTGCCGGGCCGCGCAATGGAACCGGCATAAAAAACCGTATCGCCCGGTTTAAAATTCTGAACCTCAGGCCCTACAGCCTCTACAACGCCGGCTGCGTCAAATCCGAGAACTCGCCAATCGCCTCCTTCGGGCGCAACTCCGAGGCGCAATTTTGTGTCCACGGGGTTTACTGACACGGCGGTGATCTTGACTAGCAGATCGCAGCCTTCGGCCTTGGGTATCTCAAGGGTAATGTCCTGTAAGGCATCCTCGCGGTCAATTGAACCAGGGGTTCTATAGGCAACGGCTTTCATTTTCAGTCTCCAACTGTGCTGAGTTTGTAAATAGCTAATATGCGGTTCGTGTAACTACGCATAGTTTGAATTATGTTTGCTGTTTCACGAGCACCTAACAGCTGGCATAAGTGACGGGCGACTAAAACCCTGGAAGATGTAAAAGCCCCCTCTGACAATATCCTTCGCGACTCATCAAAGCCGCAGGTTATAGCCGGTCCATCTTCATGCCATTGTTATCTTTTATAAATCCAAAGCAAATTGTATAGCCTCACTCACTCGTTCCAGTTTATCTGCAGACAGTACTGTTATTAGCGATCCAATTTTTCCTTTGGATACTGTCTGTATATGGTCGAAGTTTATTGCGCAGTCTTTTGTCATCCCGTCTTGTTTAGTGAGGAAAATTTCGCTGGGTATATCCCGAACCGTCGAGGTAATGGGAGCCACAGTAACCTCTCCAAGGTATTCCAATATGTAATCGCGGGTTAAAATCAACACCGGCCGTTTTTTATCAGGAGCTTTGAATTTGTACCATCTGATTTCACCCCTCTTCATTCATCCCCCCAATTCTGCTCTTTTTCCCAAACACTGAACTCCTCTCTGTTCACGGGATGAACCGAGTAGCCCTGGCGGTGCTTTAATTCAAGACGGCGAAGGTTGTATTCTTTAACCGCCTCCCGCAATGCATCTCGAGTAAATGCGGATCGTGTTGTATGAAGTTCATTTGCTATGGCGTCGACCTTTTTTACGAGATCGTCATCCAGAGTCATTTGTATAGTGCGCATAATATACTCCTAAAATGTGGATAGTTATAGCTATAATATATCAACATTCCCGTGTGTGTCAATGTGAAAAATAATTCTAGGTGATATGATGAAATTGAGAGATAACGTCTGCGGATCACCTGGCGGCCATATGCATTTTGAGTCTGCAGGATTATTACGATAAAACCGTGAGCCAGTTCCGGTCAGACGCAACCGTCTTGTTATGCAGAATCTTCGTTCAATACTTCAGCCAACATTTCCAGTGCATCCCACGCTGCCGCGAAACCCGCGTATGCTGCGACTTGAAAAATCGCTTCAAATATTTCTTCAACTTTTGCACCATTGCGTAAAGCCATCTTGAAATTCAGTTTCAAAGCATTGTTTCGGCCTAATGCAGCCAAAACGCAAATACTGCAAAGTGATCTGGTCTTAAGATCGATGCCACCACGGGTCCATATCCTACCGCCTAAAACGGTGACAACTTCCTTCTCAAAATCTGGGCAAACAGACCGAAAACGCGAAACCAGGGACTCAATATTTTCCTCTCCCACCATCTCCGCAAACTGCTTGTAACCCTTCTCGTAATCGGTGTTCATGCCATTTCTCCTGTATAACGTCACGGCTAAGCTGCGTGCCTGATGCGTTTCAACCATGCACGACCTTTTACGAAAAACTGCGAGATATTTCCCGTCAGCTTCAGCCGGTTGTTATGCCCTGCTATTCATAATGGGTCCACATTCGAATAACTTTAACCGCTTTTTCATCATCTATAATTTGATATACTAAACGATGTTGTATATTTATACGACGTGAATAGGCTCCAGTTAAGTCACCTATGAGCTTTTCAAAAGGAGGAGGTGTCTGATAGGGATTTTCACGCAGGATATCTAGCAACGTCTCAGCCTTTGATTGCAATCCGGCAGCGGATAATTTTTTGGCGTCCTTTAGAGCCCGTTTTGTGAAAACGACTCGCCACATTACCAATCGATTTCCTCAGAGCATTCCTCGATCGGGGTGGCTAATCCTTCCCGGATAGATTCGCGCATTCCAGGGATATTAAGTAGATAGAGTGTTTCCTGTATGGAACGCCAATCATCTTCAGAAATTAAAACGGCTTTCGCACGCTTACCCGTTATGACAATAGGTTCATGAGAAGACGCTGCTTCATCAATGAGTCGATAAAGCTTTGATCTTGCTTCAGTTGCGGTTAAGGTGGGCATAATTGACCTCTGCTATATTAGGATTTGAACCCCTAAATGGTACGTCATAACGTACGTTTTGTCAAGCCTAAATTTATAAGCATAACGCCGAGCATAAGTGGCGGGCGGTTACAACCCCGTATGCTATAGAAGGCTCCTATGTGTGAACCAACGAAATTGCACTAAAACCGCAGGATATAGCCCGTCCATCTTCATGCCATTGTTAGCAGTTCTAAATTTTAGAATTGGTAAGCCTTCTCAATAGTATATCTTCAATATTTCGGCGTGAATCTAAAACGGATAATACGAAAACATTCATTTCTGATATTCTGTATAAGATTCTCCATGGAGAAATGACTAATTCACGATATTGCAGGATCCCTTGATCCCGTAATTCCGGGACGATGCGTCCTCTTTCAGGAAAGGTATGAAGTCTTGAGGTTTTTTGTTTTATGCTTTTTAATATTTTTAAGGCGTTAGGTGGGCTATCGTCGGCAATGTATTCAATAATATTTTTTAAATCATTCTCAGCAATATTTGACCATACGACGTGATATTTTTTGTTCATTTCATTTTGTCTTTCAGAAAATTTTCAATGTTCTCAAAGACTTCCTGCTGAGATTTTGATTTTCCGCTCCTTATTTCATCCTCACCTTGGGAAATTAGTTTTAATATCCCAATAGCATTTCGCATATTCTCATAACTTTTTGGATCTTGTAATATGGCTTTCGGCTCTCCGTTTTGCGTAATGATCACCGGACGATGGGTTTCATTGATCTGCTTCAACAAATCAGCTGCTTTTGATTTAAGGTAGGTAACTGGTTTTATATCTTGTGAAATGTTCATTTTATCACCTCCGGTCTTTTTATAGTACTAAATTAAGACCGATGTCAAGCTTAGAATATTATTCCATACCCTCCTAACGGGGAGGTAAGCGGCCGGGCATGCCTAAAGCAAGACATGCTTCTATTTGCACAGAATCAGGTAAAATTTCAACCACTCCAAAATCCGCGGCTTATGCCCGGTCCGTCTTCACCGATTTGTTCGACTTTGGCTTTTCAATAAGGCGGCCGGTTACGTAACGATGAAGAATACTGGACATGAGTGTCTGATATGGGAGGCCATCCTCTATCGCAATGCTCTGAAGTTCCTCAAGATCTTTGGATGATATTCTGATGTTTACCCGTTTATCCTTTTTCAGTGTATTTCGGGCATATACCTGATGCTTTCGGATTTCAGCTTCAACATTCTTAACTGACTTCCACTCTCCCCTTTCAAAGGAATCAAGTATATCCTTTTCTTCTTTTTCAAGCTTAACCTTTTTCATTTGTCACTCCTCAGATACTCGCGAGTTGCCCTGCGACTCGGAATAATTGTTTTTAAGAATTTACCCTTATCACTTTCAACAAATGGAACGAGATACGCGTAGTCTTGAATTTCAACAACCAATAGCCGCTGGTTTGGATATTTAGACTGATTTGGATGGTGTACAATATCAAGTAGATCTCCCCGTTCAATGTGCATTACGACTTGTTCAAAACTGATACCGCGTTCTAATTTGAGTTTCTCATTCTTTTCATGGTTCCATCGGTAAAATTCCACAAAACAATATAATCACGATGTGTGCCTTATGTCAACAGCATTTTCAGCAAGTAAGGTCGCAGAGGTCGAACACTGGAGATCACCGGCCCCCCGAGTCGCTTGTGAGTCCTGCGCCCTTTGCAGGGCGAACGGCGAAAGGGGGTCCGGTGCATTGGCTTGATACTAGTTATGGCCTTCCTAAAGTTGAGGGTATAAGATGGAATCATCCCTTAACCCCACAACCCCCAACCAAAGGAGGCCAAATCATGAGAATCTACAAACAACAACACAAGTATTATTGCGGCATCGATCTTCATGCCCGAAAAATGTACGTCTGCATCCTGGATCATACCGGAAAAGCCAAAGTGCACCAAAACATTAAAACCGATCCTGAGCAATTCTTTGAACTGATCTTTCCGTATCTGGATGACGTGGTGGTCGGCGTCGAATGCGTCTTTTGCTGGTATTGGCTTGCCGATTTGTGTGCCGAACACCAGATCCCTTTCACCCTTGGACATGCATTATACATGAAAGCCATCCATGGCAGCAAAACAAAAAATGATAAAATCGATTCTTATAAAATCGCGCTGCTGCTCAAAGGCGGCAATTTCCCCATCGCTTATCCCTATCCGACCAAATGGCGTGCCACCCGCGATCTGCTGCGACGAAGAATGTACATCTCCCGGCGCTGCGGGGAACTGGTCGCTCATATCCAAAATACCAACACCCAATACAACCTGCCGGCTTTTAGAAAAAAACTTTCTCGAAAATACAACCATGACGGCGTGGCTGACCGATTTGAAGACCCTGAGGTAAAAAAAAGTGTTCAAGTCGATCTGGCAATGATCGATTCTCTCAACCCAATACTTAAAAAGCTTGAATGGCATATCGAAAAAACCGCCCGAGACCATGATTACCACACCCTGTACCTGCTGCGATCCATACCAGGGGTCGGACAAATCCTGGCACTGGTGATTTTGTATGAAATCCACGATGTAAAGCGCTTTGCCAGGGTCCAGGATTTTTCCTCCTACGCACGGCTGATCCGGCCGGTAAAAGAATCTGACGGCAAATGGGCCGGGCATTCCAACAAAAAAATCGGCAACCATCACCTCAAATGGGCCATCAAAGAGGCGGCCATCCTGATGCTCAGAACCTCGGCTCAGGCCAAAAGTTACCTGGCAAGATACCAACGAAAATACAACAAGGGCAAAGCCCTGGGCATCTTTACCCACAAACTGGGACGGGCCATATACTTTATGCTTAAAAACAAACAGGCTTTCGATATGAAACGATTCTTTGCTCAATAAGTTCGGGGCTGGAAGCTGTCAACTTGTTGCCTAACTGAGATCGCATGGGTGGATCTGAACCTCTTGATTTATTGCTTGCAGCACGACTGCTAAAAAGAGTGGACCCTATACCCGAAACTCATGGCGCTTGACTTGTGCGCCTCTGGAGCATTGGCGGCAGCTTCCAGCTCCCACTCAATATACCGATATCTTGACATGGGATGATCGTGTTCTGCCCCTTTTCCGAGTGACGCCCTAACTGGATGTCTGCCCAAGGCGGGCAAGCCGATTGGCTTTGATTGCGCCGGGATAAGGGTACCCAAATATATTCTGAGGCTGCCGGATGGTGGCACGCTGATTGTCAAAGAACCATTTGACTGCTCAGTTAATCTCTATAGATGCTTGTCCGCCTCTGGAGGGTTTGGTGCAGACGCGTTAAAAAACGCTCTGACTCTCACGATAGAAGACAAAAGCCGGAACCAACGAGTCGCTTGTCAGGAAATCAGAGTAGATGTAATTATTTTAAATTCCGATCTATAGGAGAGGTTTTTCCCTTGACAACCGAAGGCCATATAGAAGTTATGCCTCTTTAAAATTTTGAGAACCATACTAAATCTGTTGTTATATGACCTATAATCAATGGCCATAGATTACGGTACCGCACATAAATAATGGAACATATAAAACCAAATATAAATGTTGAAAACAAATTCCTTATTCCACCTTCCCAGTGAACAGAACTAAATATTAATGATGAAATAAGCACATAACCAATTGCTTTTTCCTTGCATAATTTATAAATTAGTCCCCTGTAATAAAACTCTTCAATGATCCCACCCGTTAAAGAGAGCCAAATTAAAACCAATACCCTTTCATATCCACAGCAAGGGATGATTTTTTCATATGATATTTTTATTGCTAAATAATTTACATCAAACAAACTTTTTGATAATGCAAATGAATATGTATATGAAACGCTTAAAATGATCGACACAAGGACTATTAATATAATGAATTTTGTCTCATTTTTGTTACCGCATATTTTTCTAGTAAAACCAATATTCTCATTTGAAAACACTCTATTTATACCCAACAAATATATAATCGAGGGTATTATTATCCAAACTATGATTTCTTCATACCAAAAATATTTTGGATTGCTGGCAACTTGGCTTTTATAAAATCCATTTATTTCAAATGGTAATATTCCAAAAACTGCAAAGATTATCCAATATATTTTCGTGTTCATCTTTTCAGAGGTATAACGTTGGGCATAAGTGGCGGGCGGATATAGAGAACCAGGATTTAAATGGGGTGCTACCTGCGCGATAGCGCGGTACTCTCTAATCCGCAAGATATAGCCCGTCCACCTTCATGCCATTGGTTATCTTTTATTTGAATGTCAATTCAAGTTGATCAGCCGAAGATTTTAGCTTTTTATCTGCTGTCCAAAGCGGCACTCCCGCCAACTGAGCAGACGCTAAGAGGTGGACATCGACGAAACCAACACCTTTTCCCATAAGGTGATTTCGATCAATAAAATATAGGATTTCGTCAAATTCAATCGTCGGGGCCATTGGAAGGGACTGAAGCAAGGAGATAATTTCGTTCCGGTTTTTCAGATTACCACAGGCGAGCTCGCCAATAATAAATGGATGGCATATAACCTCAGCGTCCATTAAAAGCTTTTCAAGCTGCCGGCTGCCTTGGTGCAGGTGGGCGACCCAAATCGAGGTATCAACAAGGACCATAGTTGTTATCAGGCAAATCTTCGTCTATGAATTGAACGTAGATTATTTTCTGTTCCGCCGAGTTTAGCCAGTCGTTTACTGCTTTCGCGAGCAATTAAAGCTTCTAAACCAAGTCGCACTAAAGAGGTTTTCTCCTTAACACCAGTCAACCGCGATGCCTTTTCCAATATTTTGTCATCTATGTTTAGTGTTGTTCTCATATGTATTAATATGTATTAAATATGCATATCTGTCAAGTAAAAAATTTTGGTTTTAAGATAACGTCAGTGATGAGCTGCAGGCTTTATAAACTTCAAGAACTTAAGGCCTTTTCGATTTAGGCCTGAGATACTTCCTGTCAGCTCTAACCCGTTGTTATACGATTTTTATGTCTTTTTATTTTGTAGTTTTCTTTATCTAAAGCCACATATAAGTTTAGAATAGCCAAACATCGGGTTTCACGCCATATTTGTCCAAAAATGAATTATAAGCGTTTCCAGATATTATTCCGAATGCAAAGAAATTAATAACAAGAAGAACAAATAGCAGCCATTCTCTGCTATTAAATCCTTTCATGATAACAATACCTAAAAAGATATACCCAATATGAAGTTTTTGTCTGACCATTGAATATATCATCACCACATTACAACCGATAAGCGCAAAGATTGCGGCTATTGTTCCAGTGAGGTTAATAAATAATATTTCATTTTCCATCAGTAATATATTATTTCCTTCAGTATAACGTCCGGGATGAGCTGCAGGCCAAATGAGTTCCAATAACCCAAAGTCTTTACGTTTTAGGCCGAGATAATTCCTGTCAGCTCCATTCCTTTGTTAGGCGCGAATTTATTCCAGTCAACACCGCTAATATATCAGCGGAATAAACTTTTTTGTTTTCTTGGAGTAATCTCTAAATTCATCCTCATACTTTTTCTCAAGATATCTATCGAGAGACGGAATGATATTGAAGACGAAATTCATCGCCATTATCAATGGAATAACCAACATGCTGAGGCTATGAGTTACCATAGCAAGTCCAGTAAAGAGAACGATATCTCCGAAATAGTTGATATGCATCGACAAGCTAAATAATCCCTCTGTGTACAGTCGTCCTCTATTTTCCTCTTTTAATTTCCAAACATGCCTATAATATTCAGAATGAGTATTGATATAAGAGCCTGACAAATAAAGCAAAATACCGATTACCTCGACAGTACCCACAACCTGTTTGTTGTTCCCCCCGACACTGGCAAAGGTATAAAGAACAAATGACATCAGGACCGTAATGGTGATCGTTTCAAGCCATGTCCACTTGCGCTTTTGGAAAACCCAGACAGTAACCTGAAGTCTCACGAAGTAGATAATCAAACAAGA
>CAMYNZ010000132.1 GCA_947259865.1 uncultured Desulfobacterales bacterium
TCACCCCACAAGGCCTGCTCAATTTCACTGCGTTTTACAATATTGGGAGCGGCCCGCATGAGTATCATGAGAATTTTCAAACAAGCACGATTAAGCTCAACCGGGCGCCCGGCGCGCCGGACTTTCATGCTACCAGTATCCAATTCAAGATCAACCACGCGGAGCAGCACCGTGGGGGCTTTATCGTATCGTCGAACCAGCACTCCTACTCGGGCCGCTAATTCCTCCAATGCAAAGGGTTTAACGAGGTAATCATCGGCACCCGCGTCAAAACCTTCCAGTTTGTCGGAGAGCGTATCGCGGGCAGTCAACATTAAGACAGGTGTGTGTTTTTCGCTCTCTTTACGCAGTTTTCGACAAAACGTCAGACCGTCCATCCCCGGCAGCATTATATCCAATACAATGACATCATAGTTCTGCGTTAAGGCCAAGTGCAAGCCGCCAATACCGTCCAGGGCGAAGTCCATAATATGACCTTGCGCTTCCAGGTAATCACCAATATTTTCGGCAATGTCGCTGTTATCCTCGACAACCAAAATGCGTAATGGGTGGTGATCGTGTTTGATATTCAAGACTTATCTCACAAATGGCTTAACTATTTGGCAATTACAATCTTAAAGATAATAAGAAAACGCTGTTGGGGTGTCAAGCTGGTATCGCTGTCAGGGGGAAGCGCCAAGCAGTATATTATTTTTGGTTCTTCTCCAATTTAGTTGGAGAAGAGGGTCCAAGGATTCCAGGGGTCAAGGATTCAAGTGTTTGTTTTCTAAAGATTTTATCAGCGCTTTTAACATTCTTTCTATTTCTGCTATGTCTTTTTTTGCTGTACTCAATTCACCTTTTTCAATGAAGCCTAAATCCCCGGCTATTAATATCTGGGTTCCAGTTCACAAATCGAACCATAAGAAATGTAAAGCATCCTAATGTAATAAAGGATTGTCGTTGTTCCATATCCTTTCACTCGAACCCTTGAATCTTTACCCGCCGTCTCTGTGGCGGGCTTGACCCCTTGGACCTTCTGGGACCACACCTGCTGACTTGAAGATTATTCACTTGACTTGCCTTAATTCGCTTCAACTAATCGGGAGATGATCTTTAAGTTTTAAATTAGTATTTCTACTGCCAAGAGGCTCAAATATCAAGACTTTGTTTGATCTTGCCAAACATGGCCATTCTTGTTATTGAAAAGCTGCAGGAGGCTGTGATATTTTTAATTGTTTATTGCCGATAATACCATGGGGGTAAAATATGGAGCGGATTCGTGAATCAGTCTTGAAGTGTTTGGATGATGCAAAGGCGGACGATAAACTCATCCATGATCTGAACCACATTGTCGACGAAGGCGGGCAAAAAGCGTACCCGATCATTTTTCATATTTTGACCAACCTGGTCATGGGACCTCAGGAGGCCAAGACCTGCTGGCAGGAAATTATTGATCACTATGAAAGCCTGAATACCACTCTGGGTCGCAAAGTTAGCCTGCGAACGGCGATCTGTGACTATTTCTGTTCGATCCACAAATCACTGCGCAATCCCAAAGTTGTTGAGATCCATATATTCGAGACAGCCGTCAAAGCATCAAAGTATGATAGCCTTACCGGTCTTTTAAATCGGCAATCTTTTGACGATGCGCTCAACAGTGAAATACACCGGGCCAAACGACATACCAACGAAGTGTCGCTTTTGTTTTTTGATTTAGACGATTTCAAAAAAATTAACGATACTCTTGGGCACCCGGCTGGAGATGCGGCGCTGAAAGCCGTGGCAAAGATCATTTTAAAAGAAAAAAGGGTGGAGGATATCGCCGCTCGCTACGGTGGCGAAGAAATGGTGGTGATATTGCCCGAAACCGGGAAAATGAATGCATTGGTGCTGGGTGAAAGGATTCGCCAGAAGGTCGAAAAGATGAAACTCAGATACAAGGGTCATCATATCCAGTTGACGATGAGCGGCGGATTGGCCGCTTTCCCCGTAAATGCCACCAATGCAGCAGCGCTGGTCAAATGCGCCGACAATGCCCTTTATCGTGCCAAGGGCTCCGGAAAAAACAACATATCTTTTTTCTCTCCCGATAAACGGCGTTATTTACGCATCGACCTCGATCGAGAAGTCAAGATCCGTCAACTGGATTTCGATGACACCCATGCGCAAGTTGCGAAAGGCAAGAATATTTGTGTGGGTGGAATTCTTTTTGAAAATGACTATCCGTTGTCGATTGGAACCAAAGTACAGATCAGTGTACCGACTGAAAAGGGCAAACCGCTGTTTATCATCGGCAATGTTGTTCGAGTGGAGACTTATGGCCCCAAACAATATGACATCGGGATTGCGATTTCGTTTCTTGAAATGGATAAGGCCATGAAAAAAGAAATTTCGCGCTGGCTGCAGTTGAGAAGGGATAACGAAAAGGTTGATATTAAGCAGATGGATTAATAAGGAGGTTCGGGGTTAGGGTTCAAGGTTCAGGGTTGAGCAATGCCAAGCTCCTATCTTACTAGATGCTATAAAGAATCCAGCGACATTTGTCGCTTCACCCATTGGGTGGTGGTGGTTGTTGTCCGGAAGAAGACAGTAAAATTTGGGTCTTAACGCTTTTATAACCCTGAACGTTGAACGCGGAACCCGGAACCTCTCAATCCTCCGATATCACCCGGCGGCAGGCCGCCAGAACCGCGTCGACCTCCAGTTGATTCATGCAGTTACGATGATCACAGGGTTTCAGATAACAGGGTACACAATCCATATCCTCTTTGCGCACCACCTGGCTGCGACTGTTTTGGGGGCCCACAAAGCGGGGATCGGTCGGACCAAACAGTGCCACCAGGGGGATATCAAGTGACGATGCCAGATGCATGATTCCCGAATCAATACCCACAAATAAACTTGCCTGCTTTAGTAACGAACACAATTGCCCCAGTCCGGTATTTCCCGTAAGATTAATTATCTCAATACTATTCTCAGTGGCCTTCTCATTCAGGCTTGCCATGATCGTATGATTATAGGCTTTATCATCGACACTGCCCACGAGTACGGAACCCAGGCTGAAATCTTGTTGTAATAAGATAATTAATTCGGCAAATTTATTCGGATCCCAGACCTTCATCTGTCTGCGGTGGGATGCGGCCGGTGAGATGACGGCAAATTCGGCCGGAAGATCTGTGAGGCCTGCATCTTTATGGACATTAAGAAGCCCGACATAATCGTTTTGGCTTATCTTAATGTTCAGCAGTTGCAGTAGTTTGGCATTATTGTACCAGGAATTGTGACCTTCGATAGTTTCTTTCAGATCAAGACCCAGATCCCAGAAGAAGTGGGCAAACCCGGCCTTACGTTTTGCCCCGCTCAACAACGTCAGCATCTGACTTTCTTCCGATCGACCCAGACATATCAGCAGATCATACTGGTTGCGGCGTATTTTTTTTAGCAGGTCCAACCTCGCCTTGAGGCTGCTTTCGCGAAGTAAGATCCGATCCACCCATGGCGATCCTGCCAGCAGATCCTGAAGAAAGGGCCTGACTACTGAATGTACAAGGGCATCCGGAAAATTATCTTTCAAAGATTTAAGCAGCGGGAGAGAAAAGACAAGATCACCAATCTGGTTTAGATGTATGACACAAATTTTATGATAATGCATGGGTCGTATTAAAGAAAAAAGTCATTATCCACAATTTCTTCCAGTTCCTCAACGTCTTTTTCCGAATGGATAAAATCCTCAAGCCACCAATTAACATGGTGGTAAAAGCAGGCAATAACGGCACATTCCTTCTGGGCATCGAAGTGCTCGATAGACCGGGTTAAATTCCGGAACGTCTCCCAAAGTTACCGGTTCTGGATCAAGAGCTTTGCGTAAGTCGGTGACAATCTGAGACAGTTCTGTCCTCCCAAGGGAAACGGTGGAAAAGCTGACCTCACCCTCATAGGGAATTGCCCAAACATAGCTTTGATCATCAGCGGCGTATATTTTTCAACTCATGGACCTTTCGATCAATCAGCGCTTTAAGGTTCAGGCTTTCAAGTATTTTTACCTTACCGGCGGCCATATCCCGGGCCTTGGCCAGGTTCAATTTTATATCTTCGATCACTTTTTTTTCGCGTTCAATGTCCGGCGGATCAAATAAAGATTCTTTTTGTGAAACCCCGAGTTTCAGAAGGCAGGGCTTGAATGAGATATAATCGAAGGCAAAATCCCCGGCCAGTTGAACGGCCTGGGGTATTTCATTGATATTGGCAAAGAGTTGCTGCCCCCCGACCTGTATGCCTTCCCAAACAATAACAAATGAATACCCCAGAGATATTATTGGATTTTTTCGTTTAACCTGCTGCGCTTTGTGAAGGATATCATCCAAGGTCACGCCACTTTTGGGTCTGTGGGACTTGGAAAATGTTTCCTGGCGGGCGGCATCGATGGAAACTCTAAGCCAGTCTCTTTCTTCCAGTACATCAGCCACATTTTCAACCCGTTTGAGCCGTGTACCGTTGGTGACGATACCGAGCTGGAGCTTTTTGCTTTTGATATAACGCACAATTTCTTCAAAATCCCTGTGCAGGGTAGGCTCACCGCCACCCAGGAGTATAACCGACAGCAGACCCTGGGATTGCAGGGCGTCCAGGCTTGATTTTACGGTATCCACATCCAGATACTCACCGGTATTGATTATGCCGGAATCAACACAGTGGGGACAGGCAAAGTTACAGGCCGTCGTCAGATCCAAATTAATCGAAAGCGGGCCAAACTCGGGTATCGGGTGGGCCTCGCCTGTCTTATCACACTTGCGCCGCCATTGGATATACGCTTTGAGCCGCTCAATTACTGACGCTTGTCTTAGTTTAGCGCTGGTTTCATAGTGTGATTATGCTACCCGGTTGTTGTGATGGTATATTTTGCTCAACTGGCCGGTTGTGGCGACAATGTGCGATTTTCCTATCAGCGGTTGCCGTTGATTATTAACCGCCGCGATAAAATTTTTCACCGAGAGCTCCAGGGGGTCCGCAATTTTTATTTTTTTGTTTTGGTATTGAAAATAGATGTCATAATTGTCCAGATCCACGATGCGATTGACAAATTTGCCGTTGAATCCATATTTAAAGCTGCGGGGCTGCTGGTTCTGGCTTTCCAATTCGATCAATACCGCACAGGGTTGGGCCGGGGTGATGTAGTCAAAGCGGATAAATGTTCTTGGGCTGCGAGTTTCTATTTTCAAAGCCTGGATGTCACCGGCACCTAAAACAAAATACAACATACTCAAGGCATGGGGAAGGGACTCTAAAATCATCTCTTCTCTTGAACATCCGGGTGAAAGCCGCATAAAAAAAGACGTTATGGTTTGCCCTGCAAGCGGCCCGCACAGCTGTTCGTAAAAGGGAATTGAAAAGGGCCATTGCGAGTTCATGGCGACGGTCAGCTTTTTGGCGGCGGCCCTGTCAAACAGGTCGTCCAGCACGGGCATTACATCCTTTTTGTCTTGCCAGAAAAAAGGTTTTTCGCAAAATATGTGCA
Source organism: uncultured Desulfobacterales bacterium (assembly GCA_947259865.1). The sequence continues at coordinate 5,498 of CAMYNZ010000132.1, forward strand.
GGCCCAGCTCGATGGATTGCCGCAGATAGTCATAATGCGTCCTAAGGGGCGATGCAATCGCGACCGCCTGCGGGTTTTCCGTTTGAATCATCAATTTAAAATCCTTATAGGCACTGGCATTAATATCATACCGTTTCAGGGCATCTGCGGCCCAGCGGGCGGTTTTTTCAGTTGTGCCAAGGGCTGAGACGACGCAGGCCTTGTTTTTTTGAAAATACCTGGCAATATATTGCCCGATACCGTTTCTGTTTCTACTGGCGCCGATGATGGATACGTTAATGTGCTGGCCGATGTTTTGCGATTCAGAATTGGACTTATACCTCGATATGACTTTTTATGATATGCGGGGGTCGTCCGGGAGTGATATCGCCTGGAATGCTGGATTAAATCAGAAAACTAACACAACATTTGTTTTTTTGCAATAATCCCGGCCAAGATTTTTTTTGCATGCTTCATTTTTGTTTGCTATATGGCTATCGAAGCAGTTATTGATATAAAGATCCGATGATCATATTTGATTTTGGATGTTAGAATGCGAAATTTGGATTTAGCAATTTTTTCGTATTCGACGACTTAACCTGAATTTTGTATTATTCAGGTCAATCCGCAATCCAAAATCGAAAATCCAAATTTGGGAAAAAGGAGATTAGATGGCTATTAAACAGGAATTACTCGATATTTTGGCATGCCCGAAATGCAAGGGGGACATCCATCTGAATGAGACCGGAGACGGTCTCAGGTGTGACAATTGCAAACTGCTTTATGAAATAAGAGATGATATCCCCATTATGCTTATTGATGAAGCCAAGCCGATTGAGGAATGAGCCTGCCGCAAGCGCCAAAGCCTGCAAAGCTGATCGTTGGCATGTTCATGCCGGATAAGGGGCTCATCGACCCCCTGGCAGAGGAGTTGGTCAATCTATTCGGCCCGGTTGACCTGGTTAGCGCCTGGTTTCCCTTTGACTACACCGCGTATTATCAAAATGAAATGGGTCGCCCGCTTTTCAGGCGAATGCTGGCTTTTAAAGAGTTAATTGAGCAAATCAAGCTGGCCGAAATAAAACTCCGCACCAATGAGATTGAACAAAAATACGCTCAGCGTAAAAAACGAAGGGTCAATATCGATCCCGGGTATATGCTGCTGGAGCGCTTTGTGCTGGCTACCGCTAAGAATTATAGCCACCGGATATATATCGGAAAAGGCATTTATGCCGATTTGACATTGATATATGAAAGCGGCCTTTTTAAAAAATTACCGTGGACCTACCCCGATTATGCGGACAAGGTCATGCTCGATTATCTCCAGCAGGTGCGCAGGAAATATGCCCTAGACTTAAAAACAGGAAATACAAAATGATCAAAAGTATGACCGCTTTTGCCCGAGCCGAGACAAAAGAAGATGCCCTGGAGGTGTTGATTGAGATACGGGCCTACAACAGCCGGCACCTTGACCTTGTTTTACGTTTTCCTCAATCCTATATTATTCTTGAGAATAAGGTCAAAGCCATCATATCCGATCGGGTGACCCGAGGGCGATTGGAAGTCAGCATTCACATTCGCGACACTTCCAATGACGCCTATGCATTTGAGGCCAACCTGCCCAGGGCCAAGGCCTATCATCGGGCACTTGAACAGCTAAAAAGCAGTTTTAATATTGCGGGGGACATTCCATTGGGATTGCTTGCGGGTGCGGGAGATATAATAATTGCCGGCGAGGTGGATAAGAATCCGGATAAATTCTGGCCGGCTATCGAGAAGTGCCTGTTACAGGCCTTGAAAGATGTGGATGCCATGCGTCGGCAGGAAGGCCAATATCTGGCCGATGATTTAACCCGGCGGATCAATTATATCAAGCAGTGTCTTGTGGATATCCAGCAGGAATCCAGCGGTCTTGTTGCCCACTATCAGGAGCGCCTCAAGAATCGAATTGAAGCATTAACCAAAGGTATTGTGGAGCTGGATCCTGATCGGATAGCCCAGGAGGCGGCGCTGTTGGCGGACAAGACCGATATCTCAGAGGAAATTGTTCGGATTTTCAGCCATATTGAACAGTTTTTGAGTATCGTTGATTCAGATAAACCTGGGGGCCGAAAGTTGAATTTCCTCCTTCAAGAACTCAACCGCGAAATCAACACGATCGGAGCCAAAACCGCCAAGGCGCTCGTTTCCCACCTGGTTGTTGATGTAAAAACCGAGCTTGAGAAAATTAGAGAGCAGGTGCAGAATATAGAATAGTTAAATCGGTGTTAACCAGATAGGGTAGGGCAAGCCCCACAAGGCTCGGATATAACTGACTTCCGGATGATCGTGTCATCAGCACCATATTTGGGGGTAAAATGGAACAAAGTCTTTTAAATATCGGTTTTGGAAGCACAGTGGTTGCGGAGCGGGTTGTTGCCATCGTATCACCGAACTCCGCGCCGATGAAGCGGCTCAAAGATGAAGCCAAAAATGACAAGCGCCTTATTGATGCAACCCATGGCCGCAGAACCCGTTCGATTATTGTTATGGACAGCAACCATGTGGTTTTGTCGGCGATACAAGCCGAAACCGTTTCCCAGCGATTTGCGACACTCAAAGAAGCGCCCTAGCCGGTTATGAATGTTCAGCAAATAGGCCCAAACCTTCCGGATCAATCTGGAACACACAGGCGCAATCGCAATTGGGGGCATCTTTTTGTTGTCTCGGCCCCATCCGGTGCAGGTAAGACGACCCTTTGCCGCTCGCTGCTCGAGCATTTTACCGATATGATCTACTCGGTATCCTATACCACCCGATCACCCCGCAAAGGCGAAAAAGATGCCGTCGATTATCATTTCGTCTCACCGGAAGAATTTAAAAAAGGCATAACCGATCGGAAGTGGGCCGAGTGGGCCGCAGTTCATGGTCACTATTATGGTACCTCGGCAGAATTTCTGGACAAAGGATTAAGTGCCGGCAAGGATATCCTGGCCGACCTCGATGTCCAGGGAACCCTCCAGATACTGGCCCGCTATCCGGACTGCATCAGTATATTCATTGCGCCGCCGTCTCTGGAGACACTCAGACAGCGATTGGAAACGAGAGGGCTGGATTCCGCAGCGGTCATCCAACAGCGTATGCGCAGTGCCAAAGATGAAATGGCAAAAAGTAATCTCTATCGTCATGTCATCGTAAATGACCGGCTCAAAGAGGCCAAAAAACAGTTGATATCCCTTGTACAAAAATATCGCCGATCTGGCTGAGAGTGTTTTCCACAGGCATCATAACTTATTGGAATCATCAAAATGCCGGGTCCATAATGGATACTTTGGCGCCGGCTCTGGCAAGGGGCAGATCCTAACGAAGTGATGGTGTATTGACAATAGCAATTGTTACGAGTTAGGCGTTGCGCGTTCAATTTTAATCCCGCACCCCGAAACACCTAACTCGCAACAGCCACCCGGCATTTGCTGTTCAGTTTACAAATAATATGAAAACTGAAATAATTTATGGATTTCATCCTGTTTTTGAAGCCCTCAAGGCTTCCAGACGAAAAGTTTTCAAGGTTCAGATTGCCGGAGATAAGCCATCAGACCGCCTTGAAAAAGTAGCGGCCCTGGCTGCTTCCCTGAACCTGGATGTGGAAATCGTAAAAACAACCCGGCTCAATCAATTGGCCGGAACTGTTCAACACCAGGGGGTCGCGGCCACGGTCAGTCTCTTTCCCCTGGTGGATATGGAAAATATTGTCGATAAATGCGGATCCGAACATCAGAATCAATTTCTGGTGCTGCTGGACAGTGTCCTGGATCCCCAGAATCTGGGGGCCATCATCAGAACCGCTGTCGCTGTCGGTGTTGACGCTGTGGTCATTCCCAAAAACAGATCTGCATCACCCACACCCGCGGTTGCCAGGGCCTCTGCCGGTGCCCTGGAGCATGTCAATTTGGCCAAAGTAACCAACCTGGTGACGGCAATTAAGAAACTTAAAGCAAAAGGGATCTGGATTTTCGGACTGGACAGAGCGGCCGACGTATCCATGTATTCTGCTGAGCTGACGAGACCGCTGGCCATTGTAATCGGTGGCGAGGAAAAGGGGATTCGTCCGCTGGTAAAAAAACATTGTGATTATTGGGTTTCAATTCCTCAAAAGGGGCCGGTTAAGTCTCTGAATGCTTCGGCAGCGGCGGCGGTGGCGATGTATGAAATATTGCGACAACGAACCTCCCAGTAACACTCCGACTCCCGGGTATTTTACGGGATAACAATTGTTTGAGGGACACTATATCATGGTAAAAGCTGAGAAAATCACCAAGGATAAAACCGGCCGACTCAATGTACCGGATAGGCCGATCATTCCGTTTATCGAAGGGGACGGGATCGGCCCGGATATATGGCGGGCGACCCAAATGGTATTGGATGCAGCCGTGCGGGTCAGCTTTGGAGATCAAAAGAAGATCGCCTGGCGTGAGGTTCTGGCCGGTGAAAAAGGTCAGCAACTGGATGGAGACTGGTTATCGGATGCGGCCCTGGATACTATTAAAGCGCATGTTGTGGCCATAAAAGGGCCGTTGACGACACCGGTGGGCAAAGGCATACGGAGCATTAATGTGGCCATCCGCAATAGACTTGACCTTTATGCCTGTATACGACCCGTAAAATATATTGATCCGGTTCCGAGCCCCATGAAGGCGCCGGAAAAAATCGATATGGTCGTTTTTAGAGAGAACACTGAAGATGTATACGCCGGGATCGAATGGGAAGCGGGCAGCGACGACGCCCGCAAGGTGACATCATTTTTACAAGATCAGATGGGTGTTTCGATTCCGGAAAATGCCGGAATCGGAATCAAGCCCATGAGTGCCAAAAATACAAAAAGGCTGGTGGCCAGCGCCATCCGATATGCCCTGGAGCACGGTTTACCCAGTGTAACCATGATGCACAAGGGCAATATCATGAAATATACAGAGGGCGCCTTCAGAAAGTGGGGTTATGAAATCGCAAAGGAAGCGTTTGACGCCGATACCGTCAGTGAAACAGAACTGTATGATCGATATGACGGGAAGCGGCCCGCAGATAAGGTGGTTATCAAAGACCGCATCGCGGATATGCTTTTTCAGCAGATACTTCTGCGCCCCGACGAGTATCATGTGATTGCCACCCCGAACTTAAACGGTGATTATATTTCAGATGCTCTGGCGGCCCAGGTCGGTGGCCTGGGCATGGCACCGGGTGCAAATATCGGTGACAGCTGCGCGGTATTCGAAGCGACCCACGGTACTGCGCCCAAATATGCCGGGTTAGATAAGGTTAATCCCAGCTCCCTGATCCTTTCCGGGGCAATGATGTTTGATTACATGGGCTGGCAGGAGGCTGCCCATTTGATTCGGCGAGCGCTTCAATCGACCATACGCAATGGCACGGTTACCTATGATCTTGCCCGGCAAATTAAAGGGGCACGGGAGGTGCGGTGTTCGGCCTTTGCCGAACAGATAACCAAAAATCTGGAAGCCCGATAAAATTGGGGTACATCATTTGCAGCTGAAAACCCGATGGCCACAGCCGAAAGCAGGTGTTAAAAAGTTTTTGATCCGCATCGCCGGTGCGATTCAAGCTGCGTTATATCCGATGCGCTGTCTGGTGTGCGGATCTTTTTTCCAGCTGAAACATCATCAAGGCATCCAAGGGGCGCATAAAAACCTGCAAAACATACTGCGTTGCCTCAAATTTCAAACAGCGGGTTCCAGCCAAACACACCTGGCTGAGGATAACTTTTTCAAGACCTGTTTCGAGATCCTTTTTAACCCAATTCTTTGCCCCGTATGCGTGAGCGGTTTTGAACCACTGGAATCGCCATTTTGTATCAGGTGCGGGATTATGTTTCCTGCCCGCCAGGATGATAACCATTTCTGCGGTGATTGCTTAACACGTACAAAAAGATTTTCAACGGCCCGGGCCCCGGGGATATACAACCGAACCCTGTTGACGCTGATTCATTGCTATAAGTACCGCGCTAAAATCCAGTTGGCCCCGCCACTGGGCGCATTGCTTTTGGCTGCACTTATGCGGTATTGGGATTGGAACAGCATCGATATGGTGATACCCGTACCGCTGCATATAAGCCGACTCAGAAAACGCGGTTTCAACCAGGCCCTTCTACTTATCCGTGATTGGAACCGGATGGCCAGGGATTTGAAAGTCGGGCTGGCGGACATTCATATTGAATCGGATGTGCTGACAAGGAACCGGCGGACTGAGTCGCAAACAGGCCTGGCGCGCAAATTACGAATGACCAACATTAAAAATGCCTTTAGCATCGAGGATACGCTCAAAATAGAAGACAAGCGCATCCTTTTGGTGGACGATGTCTACACAACCGGCGCAACGGTAGAGGCGTGCGCCGCTGAATTAATGGAAAACGGCGCCCAAACAGTGGATGTATTGACACTGGCCCGGGCCATGTGACTAGAAGTGGTTTCAAAACCCCATCTAAGGCCCAATAGCTGTGTTGCAAACCTCTTCAAAATGCTCACATACTCCCGTGTATGCTGCGCTTTTTCATCGGTTTGCGCCTTGCTCTTGAGCCTAATCTGAGGTTTTGAAACCACTTCTAATGAACTCTGACCATAAGGACAAGACCTTAGAGTAATCCTGGAAGGAAAAAATTACTCACATAATTTGAAATTCGAATCATTCCCTGGGTGGGGAACAGTTTCAAATCTCGAATGCACCAATGACAGAAACAAGTGTTATACTAAGAGCTGGTGTTTTTTCGTTTGGGTTATTTGAATTTCGGTCATTGGGATTTATTTCGGATTTCGGATTTCGTGCTTCGGATTTTAATTAACCTAGATCCTAATTCAAGGCCACACATCTCTGACCAGACACAGGGGTAGGCGTTTACTAATTACACCATTGATGTGAGATGCCCATGATAACCAAACTTCTCAAGAAAAATGACCTTGTACAAACCGCCGGCAAGCTTCAGAAAACGGGCAAACGCATCGTTTTTACCAACGGTTGTTTTGATATCCTGCATGTTGGCCATGTTCGCTATCTGACGGCGGCTAAATCTGAGGGCGATGTATTGGTGGTGGGATTAAATTCGGATGTATCGGTAAAATCCATAAAAGGTGAAAAACGACCGATTGTTTCACAAGCCCAAAGAGCCGAGGTTCTCGCCGGTCTCACCTGCGTGGATTATATTACTTTTTTTGACGAACCGGATCCTTTAACACTTATCCGGTCCCTGGTGCCGGATGTGCTGGTAAAGGGCGACGACTGGCCCGAGGATCGCATTATCGGGGCCGATTTTGTAAAATCCAAGGGGGGGCGCGTGGTGCGGGTACCGGTTGTTCCCGGGGCGTCGACCTCCCAGATCATAAAACAGATCATCGATGCATTCGGTACGGCAACCATGATCTAAAAAAAGTTGAGGGATCGGGGTGCGTATTGCGGGTGGGTGGCTGTTTTTAAGGATAAAGAGGAATTGAAATTTGATTTTAAATAGTAGAAATGGTCTGTCATTTTTCCAGTTTCCAAACCTGAACCGGTTTTCTGAGATCCAGCACGGAATTTTTAGCCGCAAAGGCGGACACAGCCATGGACCTTATCGCAGCCTGAATACTAGTTTTGGTGTCGGTGATGACCCCCGTAATGTCCAACAGAATCGCACGACCATTTCCGGCTGTCTGGAACCCGCTGAGCTTGTATTCATCCGGCAGGTTCATGGAGATGAAGCGGTGGTGTGCACCCAGGGCACTGATGCGGATAAAACGCGCCAATCAGACCGTCTCCGGGAAGGTGATGCCCTGGTGACGGCGCTTAAAAAGAAACTGCTGATGGTCCAGGTAGCCGATTGCCAATCCGTATTTTTGTACGATCCTGTTCAGAAAGTCGTGGCCAACGTCCATTCCGGCTGGCGCGGGAGTATACGAAATGTGATCGCTCGTGCACTGAAGACCATGGAAACGGAAATGCAATGTCTGGCGCCACATATCGTTGCCGGCGTAGGACCGTCCCTGGGGCCCTGCTGTGCTGAATTCGTTAATTACCAATCAGAGATCCCCAAAGAATTTTGGAAATACAGGCAGGGATCCGATCTTTTTGATTTCTGGTCCCTGAGCCATGATCAACTTTGTGCCGCAGGTGTTTTGAATAAAAATATATATTTGAGCAACTTGTGCACCAAATGCAACCCGGCCCTGTTTTTTTCTTACCGGGGCGAAGGGCAAACAGGCAGATTTGCAGCGGTGATTGGCCTGAAGTGATAAAATAAGGTAGTGTCCCACAATACCATGTATAATCTTTTGTTGCGGATTGCTCGCTTTGGCGCTTTTAAAAAGGTTTGACGCGTTCACTGAAGTTTTTATAAATTTTGGGCAAACGGCAATAGCCCCGGTTCGAAAACCGGTATTCAAACATGTTTGATCAAGCACTCAAGATCTTATGGAATAAAAAAGTCGGCGATCTGTATTATCGAATCGGTCTGCAGGCGCGCGGCGGCTATGCCCGGGCAAAAC
>CAMYNZ010000133.1:0-10925 GCA_947259865.1 uncultured Desulfobacterales bacterium
GTCCAGATCCAGGTCCCTGCCAAAAAACTGCCTTTTTTCAAAGTGGGCAAGGAATTAAAGGACAGAGTCGACAACGAACATTAACGGGCGGTTAACTCAGTGGGAGAGTGCTACCTTCACACGGTAGAAGTCACTGGTTCAAATCCAGTACCGCCTACCAGAATATAAACAACACGTGAAAGCCGGATATGATATCCGGCTTTTTACTTTTTGTGATGATATACATGACTGTGCGTTGGGGTTCCCGGGAGATGAAGGCGGGTGGTCATGGTTTGCGCATCCCCTGTTTTGCCCGCCTCAATAGTTATACCAGCAAGTCAGGCAATTCTAACAGGTTTTTTATTTCAACATTCGGACGACCCGGCAGACGTTCCTGGCTTTGGCCAAACCGATTAATCCACGCCACTTTAAAACCAAAAGCAGACGCACCCGCGGCGTCCCAGGCGTTGGAAGACTGGAAGATGATTTCTTCAGGCTCTAGTTCAAGCTTGTCAACGGCGATCTGATAGACCCGGGGATCAGGTTTGAACACACCCACCTCTTCAACAGAAAAGATGTCAGCGATTAAAGCCTTTAATCCGGAATTATTTACCGCAGCCTCCAGCATTACCGGTGTGCCGTTGGACAAAATCGCAATTTCAAATCCACGCGGACAGAGCCTCGGGCACTTCCGAATAACAATCCAGGTGCAGGTAGGCCTCGATGAGATCTTCTCGAAGATCCGGATCTTTTAGATGATGCATGTCAAATGCAAAATCCAACGCATCCCGGGTGACCTGCCAAAAATCCGCATGCTGTCCCATCAAACTGCGCAGCCAGGTGTATTCCAGTTGTTTTGTGCGCCAGACTGCGGATACCTGATCAGCGATATCTCCCAGTCGTTTTCTATATTTTCCAACTGCTGAATGCACATCAAACAGTGTTCCATATGCATCGAACACACAGGCTTTGATACCAGCGAAAGTGCATTTTTCATTCATGGCATCTTGTAAACCATAGAATTAACGTTCATACCTGCCCCCACTGAAGTGAACACAACGATATCTCCTGAATCCAGCCTGTGTTTGTCAAGCTTTCCTTTTAATATCAGATCCAGCATCGTCGGCAGGGTGGCAACAGAGCTGTTGCCGGACCAGGAAATGATCATGGGCATAATGTCAGCGGGTATTTCCTTCATGCCGTATAACTGGAACAGCCGCTTTAGTATGGCATCATCCATCTTCCCATTGGCCTGGTGCACCAGTACCTTTTTTACATCGCTGAGGTCTAATCCGGTCTTTTCCAGATTTTGCTTGACCACCTTGGGAACTGTTCTTACCGCATATTTGTATATTTCGTGGCCATGCATTTTGATGAATAGATCATTTCCGTTTTGTTTGGGATTATAGGACTTGCCCAGCCATAAAAGATATGGATTGTCGAAAGTATCAGACCGGGTGACGTGGGACAGGATGCCCGCTTCCTGATTTTTGGCCTCGATTAGGGCAGAACCGGCGCCATCGGCATATATCATGCAGTCCATATCATGAGGGTCCGCAACCCGGGAGAGTATCTCGGCGCCGATAACGAGGATCCGTTTGGCGTCACCTGATTTGATGTAATAATCGGCCATAATCATGGCCTGCAGCCATCCGGGACACCCGAAAGGTACGTCAAGGGCAATCGTGTACGGATTTTTTATTCTCAGCTTGTGTTTCACCCGCGCGGCAAGGGTGGGAACCATATCGGTTCTGATATTGTCGGCCTTCACATCCCCCAAATTTTGAGCAACGATGATGTAATCGAGGCTTTCCCTGTCCACGCCGTTGAGCGCCTCTTCTGCCGCCCTGTAAGCGATATCGGAAGGCCGTTCCCTGATACCCGTGATGTCATAAAGTTTCTGAATGATCTCGGAATTGGTCCGCTCCAGCTTTTTACCGTCGGATCCATAGAAAGCGTTACCGAGAAAGTGATTATTGGGAATCGAGGCCGCGGGAATGTAGCTGCCGGTTGAAAAAATGATTGAGTTGGCCATTGAAAAAACAAGTATCTCCTTCTGGAAATGATATCATTAGCGAGCGATTAAGACAATATAACGCACCATCGATGGATACACAAGGTTTTCGGTAAGACCGGGGCGGTTGTTGCGAATATTTTGTCGGAAATTTACCAGGAGATCGCAATCTCAAATACGGGATTGTTAGCCGAACATGTAAAACCCCAGTGCACGGTCCGAGGGATTTGAGGGGTGAATCGAGGTAAATTCAACCCCCAATTCAAGACCAAATATTTTCTTGATGACAACCTCTTTCTGGATCAAGGTCCGCTGGGAATCATCCAGACGAAATTCCAACACCAGCCTATCACCGACTTTCCATTCGCGCTTCACGTTTAGTCTAATTTTCAAACCCGTACGGGACATGTCAATCACGGTCATCAAACCCCTGTCGATCTCTCTGTTATCAATAGTCTGTTTGAATTCGCCCGCGAAATTGGTTGCGACTCGGTATTGTTTTCTGCGTTCGATACTAACGCCGTATTTATGCCCGCAGGGGCATTTTACTTTAGCTTTATCTGTTTTTTCAAGTTCGGGATGGTCTGCCAGATCTACCACCCGTGGCTGTTCACACTTGGGACAGGTGAAGGTGACCAGATTGTTGTGGGTGATGTAAACCTTTTGGGTCATAGATTGTTCCCGAAATCAAAATTTTCGAACCACCGTGTATTCGGCCCTTAATCGTGATTATTTGGGTCCGGCTTGTCCGGGTTGGGGTTTAACTTTTGAGTATATAATTAATACAAGTCGCCAAAAAAATCAATAATTAGTAAGCATTTGTTAACATTAACTATTGAATTTTTTAGATATATTGGTTTATAATAACCGTATCTTCAAGGCCAATAACATCACCGGCATCATTTTATTAACAGACTCCCGCTAAAACAAGGTGAGTGCCAGGGAGTCAAAGCCTGCCTGCGGGCGATCGGCTTTTAAAGAAATCACCCAATGAGGGTATTCGATATGACTGCTCCAGAGATTGAAACGGATAAGTTCAGTCAATTACCGAGGTTGTTTAAGCGGGTCAATAGCCTGCCCTCGGAGCAACAGCTGAACCTTCTCAAACAATTGCTTAAGGGTAATGTCAGAAGGTATTTGCAAAAGATGATCCTGGACATGACCGATACGCAGCAACTGAAACTTCTGGAAAAACTCGAAAAAATACCAGCGGAAGAAATGCCGGTTAAAACAGTGAGTTTAGATGAAGAAGAAACATCGATGCGCGGCCATATGCGCAAGCCCTGCTTAATTCGTGTAAATTATACTATCTTGGAGCAGACCTACGAGGGCTATATCCTTGATATCAGCACGGTCGGTGTATTTATCGAAACAAGCGAGTCCTTTTCGGTCGGTCAGGAAATGACCCTCGCCTTTTCCTTGCCCAACTATCAGCAGTTATTTAAGCTGAGCGGTATGATTGTTTGGGTGGGTCATCAGGGAATTGGCGTAAAATTCCAGAATCTGTCGCCTTATCAGGAAGAAATGATTAAATCTTTTATTGACAAAGGATAGGCGTTTTTATCCCTGCTATTGATTCACCCGGATGGGGGATAAATTTTTTGCAGATCCGATGCCCAATGGGTGACGATTAAGATTCGAAAACCTGAACCCCCTCTCGGTCTCCCCTCTTCCACCAATAAAATACGAGAATCCATCTCTAAAATGTGTCCCTGCCTCGTCTGAGCGGCTCGCGCTGGCGGGCAGGCGGCGTTGTCCCGCGGCTTGATATGCTGATCAATCGCGTCAAGATGCCGCTCCCATTATTCATATTGGATAGGGTTGAGTAAACCCAATGATGCTTAAAATTGGTGGGAGTGGCTTCCAGCCACGAGGTGTGCGCAAAAATTACCCCGAACCCTGATGCCAGCGGAATCATCCCGTGTATAAATCATCAACCCAAGTACTCTGCCGGTTAGTGTCGGCAATCTATTGTTTTGAGATGACTTCCATCCTGATTATTGGATGCCGTATCTTACGCTCCTGAAAACCTTTGCCTCTTGACCTCATCCCCGGGAAATGGTAAAATTCAATTATTCAAATAGGTTGACTGATCTGAAGACGGACCTTGATTCCACGCTCAAGCCATAAAGGGGAACGTAATTAAAATAAAATGAAATTTACAAGGCATCTGTTTACAGAGCCCTGCATACCCCGGACAACCAGCGAAGGGACACGGCCATCCGGTAAAACGGCCGCATTCTTTCAACCGGTGCTGGCCTCATTTTTGATGAATCAAAATAGCCTGCGGGTCATGAGCGCCGTCGCATCGTTACAATTGGCGGTAACCATGTCCGGCATCCAGGGTTGGCAGTGTCCGGTGTATTCAACCGTTGACATCCCGTGTCCCGCATGCGGTCTGAGTACAGCCACGGTCTCACTGATCCGGGGAGATTGGCAAACATCGCTTTCTATTCACGCGTTCGCTCCGCTGCTTGCGGTCGCCATTGCATCTATGATGATATTGAGTTTTTTGCCCCGCCGTTTTTACCGGATTGCTATAAAACGACTGGCTGTTCTGGAAAGCAATAGCGGGTTAACGGGATTGCTTTTAGCAGGTTTCATCGGGTACTGGGGACTCAGATTCATTTTTTAGTCCCCGGGGGAGTGCCACTGTATGAAATCCTTCAGAATTACCAACTAAAAAGGGGAGAACCATGCTTGATTATTTATACCCTGCTTTATCTGCAGTTATCTCCATCGTCTCGTTTATTATTTTCATCGTGATCCTCATTAAATCCTTTAAAGCCGGCGCGTTCAAAGGGATTCTGGGGATCATTACCTGTGGACTTTTCACCTTCATCTGGGGCTGGCTGAAGCACAGCGAACTCCAGATAACCAAGATGATGCTTTTGTGGACAGTCCTCATCATCCTTTCGATCGCCATACCGATGACGATTGGTACGGCTCAAGTGATGAAAATTATGCCGATGCTTCAGGAACAGGGCCTGAGCCTGCCGGGCCAGAAAAAAGTCAAAATGGTTAAACCCAGAAAAAAATCAAGAGTGGCTAAAAAGAAACGGTCCGCCGGCAGTAAAAAGAAAACCACTGCCGGTAAAAAGAAAAAAGGGGGTCAGGCCAAGAAAGTGCCGTCTGATTGGAACAGCAAGGCAGTGGCTTTATGGAAAAAGGGCAAGTTTACCAAACCCAATCAGGCCGTCAATTACCTGAACAAAGCTATTCAGAAAAACCCGAAGTTCGCCGAAGCATACAACAACCGCGGTAATGCCTACCGCGATTTAAATAAACTTCAGAAGGCATTTGCAGATTACAACCAGGCGATTCGCCTCAAGCAGAACTATGTCCAGGCCTATAATAACCGGGGAAATATATATTATGATCTCAAAAAATATAAGCTGGCCGTAAATGATTACAACAAATCCATTAGTCTCAGACCCGACTACCGAATGGCCTATCTTAATCGTGGCCTGGCCTATCATAAATTAAAAAACAAGACCCTGGCCTGCAAAGATTTGAAAAAAGCTTGCCAGATGGGAGACTGTGATGGTGTAAAATGGGCCAAACAGAATCGCATTTGCAAGTAGTGGCTTAAAAAAATTTCAACAAATATAGATAAAAAAGGCAGATCCTTACGGCTCTGCCTTTTTTGTTCACGTTGTCGGCAAAAAAAATGCCCCTCGCCTGGGCTGGCGAAACTGGGGCAAATTGTAAAAAATCACTATCTAAAACCGATTTCTAACCGCAGCGGGTTAGACCGCAGAAATGGCAAGTCATACAGCCTTCTTCAAAACTGATCGTCTGACCGCAATCCGGACATGTTTCTCCCATCAAGCGGCTTTTGTTTTTATCCTGAACCGGGGCGGTATTTTTCAAAAATCTTCTCTCAAGCACCCTGCTGATAGCATCGGGTATTGACAGCACCAGGCCGCCGTTCTGAAATATCGGATGTTCACCGCCTATGCCTTTTAACTGTTCTACGATTGCACCGACTTTTACACCGGATCTCAAGGCGAGCGATACCAGACGTCCAATCGCCTCGGTTTTGGCGGTAGTGGAACGCCCGGACTTACCGATGGTTGCAAATATCTCAAACGGCTGGCCATTCAACTCGGTGACCGTCACGTACAACTGGCCTAAACCCGTTTTAATCTTGGTCGTAAACCCCTGCAATGTTTCAGGCCTTTCTTGAACTGCCGCAATGTTGTCGATTGTTTTATTAGCCGTATCCGTGAACGCAAGCACCTGGTTTTCCTTGCTGCCATCCCGGTAAATCGTAATGCCTTTGCAGCCCAATTCAAAGGCCAGGTCATAGACTCTTAAAACATCATCTCTGGTTGAATCATGCGGCAGGTTAACAGTCTTTGAAACCGCGTTGTCGGTATATTTTTGAAAAGCAGCCTGCATACGAACATGCCAATCCGGTGATACATCATGGGCTGTCACAAAGATTTTTCTCACGTCTTCCGGAATTTCCTCCAGGTCTGCGATGCTGCCTTTTCTGGCGATAGTGTCCATTAAATCACGGCTGTAAAAGCCTCTGTCCCGCGCTATCTTTTCAAAGTACGGATTGACTTCCAGCAGTTCTTCATTGTCCATCACGTTTCGCACGAAACTCAATGCAAATAAAGGTTCAATACCGCTGGAGCATCCGGCGATAATGCTTAAAGTACCGGTGGGTGCAATCGTGGTCGTGGTCGCATTGCGATACGTGTTGTTCTGCTGGCCGTTGTGAACACTTTTATTAAAATTTTTAAATACCCCTCTTTCTGCAGCCAGTTGTTTTGAGGCCTCGTGTGATTCTTGCTGGATAAACTGCATGACCTCTTCGGCCACCGCCAGCGCTTTCTTCGAGTTGTACGGGACCTCCAATTGATAAAGCATATCGGCAAAACCCATAACACCCAGACCGATTTTTCGGTTTCCCTTCACCATCTCCGTAATCTCCCGGAGCGGATATTTCGAGACATCGATGGTGTCGTCCAGAAATCGGACCGCCAACGCTATCAATACCTTCAAGCTCTCATAATCAATAGCCGGTTTCCCATTTTTTTCAGCAACAAATTTGGCCAGATTGATGGAGCCCAGATTACAGGCTTCATAGGGCAGCAACGGCTGTTCACCGCACGGGTTGGTGCTTTCTATTTCTCCGATTTCCGGTGTCGGATTGTCTTTGTTGATTTTATCCAAAAAGATAATTCCGGGATCTCCGTTGTCCCAGGCCTGAGCAACGAGGGCCTGGTATACTTCGGAGGCATCCAGTTCACCCACTTTTTTATTTCCTCTGGGGTCCACCAGACTGTAGGTGGTTTTATTTTTTACCGCTTCCATAAATTCGTCTGTAACACTCACCGATATATTAAAATTATTCAGCGTACCGTTTTTCTTTTTGCAATAAATAAAATCCATTATATCCGGGTGGTCCACACGCAATATCGCCATGTTCGCTCCGCGGCGGGTCCCCCCCTGTTTAACCTGCTCGGTGGCCGTGTTGAAGATTTTCATAAATGAAACCGGTCCGGAAGCCACACCGCCGGTGGTGCCCACCCTGCTGTCCTTGGGCCGCAGCCGCGAAAATGAAAATCCGGTTCCTCCACCGGATTTATGGATGAGTGCGGCGTGACGCAGGGAAGTGAAAATGCCGTCTAAACTGTCTTCCACCGGCAGCACGAAGCAGGCTGCCAGCTGCCCCAGTCTGCGTCCGGCATTCATCAGTGTCGGAGAATTCGGCAAAAAGGTAAAATCCGTCATTATGCCATAAAACAGCTCCTCCATTTTATCGGCAAACACGCCATCGCCGTACTTTTTCTCAGCTGAAGCGATATGGCGGGCAACCCGTCTGAAGAGTTTTTGCGGGGTTTCCACCACCCGGCCCCGGCTATCTTTTTTAAGATATCTTCTTTTAAGCACGGTTTTGGCGTTTCCCGATAGTACCGGTGCGTTTTCGACGAATATGGATTTATCAAGCTGAATCGGCGTCAGTTTTGACAAGCCGTATTCCAACAGTTTGGTTCCAAGCAATTTTTCGAAAACGGACATCGTGATGGTATCACTCTTCATTTTGGTTATTTCTTCCCGTAAAAACCGACTGATGTCCAGGGCCTGGTCGGTATTAATGGGGTTCTTCTGGGTGAGCTTATCCGAGAATCGATGATCATCCCACCGGTATTTCCCTAAATCAAAACGCCCATCGGCGGTAACTAAGATTTTTCCACGCTGCGTCATTTATATCTCCTGAAAATATTGTCTCGAATTAAGAAATTTTATAGAACTGTCAGAAATTTCTAGTAGAGTTGAGAAGGCTGGGCGTATGTTAAGTTTAAAACATTATAAACAAATTGGTTTTATGTGCGCCAGTCTCAAAATTGAAAAAACGCAAGAAATTTATCACACAATATATTGTATGTCAAGAATGATTTATGACAATATCTTGATTATTACGATAAATTAGGCACATATTTTTGACTGTCAATATGGCGATCAACAATTCTGGAAGTCAAAAACCACCCGGTTTGTGGGGCAAGAAAACCGTGAAGCCAATTTCATTTAATGATCCTCAATTTATGCGTTTTTCTCAATTGGTCCCATAGTTTATCTATTATCACCGCTGAAGCCTCACTTTCACTGTGAATACCTTTTTTGGAAACAAAGCGACAGGAAGCCATCAATCCTGTATTACCGATCATCAGTCCAAATTTGTCTCTGATATAGCGCCCAAGGGTTTTCTGGAGTGACCCCAGTTCTTCGAACATCAGATTGGCCACTATAGTTTTTTCTTTTAACGGCAGTTCATGCATAAGCCTGTCGACCGCCTGGCTTACATTTTGGGGCAGGTTATCGTCCGGGGCCGCCCGGGATCTTGCCCGGGGCGTCTGGATAAATCCTGCCGGTCGGCCCTGCATCAGACCCAAATATATCATGCTTTCAAGGATACTGATGCCGTCCTGATAGATTTTGAGATCATCGCCGGTCGGGTACCCCGTAACATGTAAAATTTCGATGTTATGATCTTTTATCCAGCTATTGAGTATGGTGGCCGCCTTTAAAATTGGGATTTTATTAAGATCTATCAGAAGATAGGGGCGATTGTGCCGTTCGACAAGACCAATGGTTTCTTTTATAAATTCGGCAGCCGCACCGCGAGTCAAAATGAATGTTCCGTCTGCAGCCAGTACATTCTTTTTGATCGATTCGGAATACCCGGAAGAAACCGTCTCCTGCAGCACATAGGTATCGGGCAGGATACCATTGCCTGTCAGGCGTCCCCTTGCAATCCAACCGCCATATGGAATATCCAGTTTGATAGCCACGTCCAGGGCCGCCCGCTCGACCCCTGCTTGACCGCTTGATATAATTTTTTTAATCATT
Organism: uncultured Desulfobacterales bacterium; assembly: GCA_947259865.1. The sequence continues at coordinate 9,359 of CAMYNZ010000133.1, forward strand.
GTGGTTATGCAAAGCCTTTAAAGGACCCGGTTTTTGACGATCTTATAGGGTTAAGCCCGGTTTGGCCAAAAAGTTTAGAAGTGGTTTCCGGGATCTTTCTGCAGGATAACAGCCAAAGTGTCGGAATGCAAACCTTGTGCTTCAGCAGCCGAAATATCAGGCGGGTCAAGTTCGCAATTTACAATTGCCAAATAAGCCGTATGTTGTTATTGCCTGAACTTTGCATTAAAAATGATAATTCCATTTTAAAATCAGGTCATACGCTTCTTATTTATCGCTAAATTAAAACCCGGAGGATTAAAATGGCTGACGAAAAAAACAAAAAAGAAATGTCCGAACTTCATGAAGTGGGCAGCAGCACAGTAAAGCGCGGTCTGGCCCAGATGTTAAAGGGTGGCGTGATCATGGACGTGGTGACACCTGAACATGCCGATATTGCCGAAAAGGCCGGTGCCGTCGCGGTTATGGCACTGGAGCGAGTCCCTGCTGATATTCGCAGCCACGGGGGCGTGGCGCGTATGTCTGATCCAGGTTTAATCAGAGAAATAATGAGGACGGTATCTATCCCTGTCATGGCAAAATGTCGCATCGGCCATTTCGTCGAAGCCCAAATACTGCAGGCAATCGGGGTGGATTATGTCGATGAAAGCGAGGTCTTGACCCCCGCCGATGAAATGCACCATGTCAACAAGCATGTATTCAAAATTCCCTTTGTGTGCGGTTGCAGAGATCTGGGTGAAGCCTTGCGACGAATCGGAGAAGGCGCAGCCATGATTCGCACCAAGGGCGAGGCGGGTACCGGTGACGTCGTGGAAGCCGTTCGCCATGCGCGCAACGTACTGGGTGAGATTCGCCGCCTGAAATCGATGCCGGATCAGGAGTTGATGAAATATTCCAAAGAAATAGGTGCACCCTACGAACTGGTAAAAGAAACCAAAGATTTGGGTCGTATGCCGGTGGTTAATTTTGCGGCCGGCGGTCTGGCAACACCGGCAGATGCGGCTATGATGATGCAATTAGGTGTGGATGGCGTATTCGTCGGTTCCGGAATTTTTAAAAGCGGCAATCCGGCCCAGCGGGCAAAAGCGATCGTTGAAGCAACCACCCATTATAACAATCCGGAGATTTTGGCCAAGATCAGCGAGAATTTAGGGGAACCGATGGTTGGAATAAATGTGAGCAGCCTGGCTGAAGATGAACAGCTGGCTGTGAGAGGCTGGTAATTAAAGGCAACTATCATAGAACGTGTTTGTTTTGAGTTTCGAAATTCGAATTTAGGATTTAGGCGATTTTGTAAATACACTAACATTAGAAAAGACTTTTTGAGTTTCATGTCCATAGGACGTGAATCATTCTATATAGTTAGGGCCCAGAAGAAATTATTCCGCCGGTTATCCTGTTAGCTCTCTGCGCTATGGAGTTATGTATGAAGGTCGGTATACTGGCATTACAGGGTGATTTTATCGAGCACACGCATGTGCTGGGTCAATTGGGGGTTGAGAGTGTCGAGGTGCGTCTGCCCCGGGATCTGGTTGATTTATCGGGGCTTATTATTCCCGGGGGGGAA
>CAMYNZ010000133.1:10958-14501 GCA_947259865.1 uncultured Desulfobacterales bacterium
ACGACCTCATGGAACCGTTGCGGGAATTGGCTGCCCGCATACCGATCTGGGGTACCTGCGCCGGCATGATCTTTATGGCCAGGGAAATCGACCGGGAACAACCGCTGTTGGGCGTTATGGATATCGTTGTCCAGAGAAATGCATTCGGCCGCCAGGTTGACAGCTTCAAAGCCTTTTTGGATGTCCCGTCGCTCAACGAGTGGGGTCGGCATCCCTACCCTGCGATCTTTATTCGAGCACCCAAACTGGTGGCCGTCGGCCGTGATGCGGAAGTGCTGACCCGATTAAAAGACGGAAGTGCCGTTGCCGCCCGTCAGGGAAAATGGCTGGTGACCGCTTTTCATCCCGAGCTGACGCAAGATGACCGCTTTCACCGGTATTTTTTAAGTATGATATCAAAATGATGAATTCGGAAAAAACCGAATTCATCATGTTTTAGTTTTTAGTTTTAAGTGGCTGTTATTACGTTATTCAGAAGCAACTTAATAGCCATCGTTCCCAAAATGGCGGCCGGTGCGAGAAATCCGCCATAGATCTATGGCGGATAAAACCAGGGCTTTTTGCGAAAAGTTTAGTTTTTGATTCTTAACAGGCTGGTGCCCAAATCACTCATCACTGAGTCCTCAAGCCTCGCAGGGCTGAGGATTATTGTTTTCCGTCCTCTCAACGGAAAACAATAAATAAAAACTCTCTGCGTGCTCTGCGTCTCGAGCAAAGCCAACCGAAGGTGGGCAAGCGGGCGGTGAAAATTATATCAATCCGGACGAAAAGACCAATCGGGTTCACCTTGCGGAGACAGCCGAACCTGCAGATGCCCGCGCCATTTCTCATCATCCTGATCCGGATAATCCTCTCTGAGATGGGCCCCCCGGCTTTCCTCTCTTTGCAGGGCAGCCTGAAGAATGAGTGCTGCGGTTTGACAGGCAAACTGCAGTTCAAAACACCGCTGCAACTCCCGCGGATTGTCTCCGAAATCCATCCCAAAGGCCTGTGCACGAATTGCCTCAATTTCATCTAAGGCCCGCTTGAGCCCCTGTTTGTTTCGAATAATTCCGCCGTCTGTCCAGAGGATTTCACGAATATCTTTCATAAATGGGTCTGAATCCATTTTTGCCTTGTTTGAACGGCGCTTTGATATGCGCTCCTCCCAATCTTTAAATCCGTTCTTTGTGACCCTGGCAGAATTATCCCTGGCCCAGGCTGCCGCTGACGCACCGGCCCGGGCCCCAAAAACAACGGTTTCCGTTAACGCATTTCCGCCCATCCGATTGGCCCCGTGCAGGCCGCCGGTTACTTCCCCGGCCGCAAAAAGACCCGGTACCGATGTGGCACCACCGGGATCAATACACACGCCACCCATCACGTGATGGGCCAAAGGCGCTATTCGCAGCGGTCGGTGCATGGCACCGTATCGCTCTCCAAAGATTTCGCGGGTGGAGGCTGAAAAAGGGTCCCGCTGCCAGTCCTCTTCAGTAGCCTCCCGCAGATCCAACCAGATCTCCTCTTTGAGGCGATATATCTCCTTGAAGACCACCTGGGATAATTTATCCCGTGCGCGCACTCCCGCCGGTCGTTCATGGATTTTGTATTTTTCAAGGATCTCCTCTCCCCTGTTGTTGTATAGCTTTCCCGAATCGGCAATTCTGGGCGGTATTAAAAAAGATGGCATACCGGGCTCAGCCAAACCCAATGGGTAAAACTGCACAAACTCCATATCTTGAAGCACCGCTCCGGCTTTCAGGGCCAGGATGTACCCGTCACCCAGCATTCTTTTGGGGTTATCGTGCCTGCGAAACAAAGCGCCGGCGCCACCGGTGGCCAGAACAAGTGCTTTAGCATTAATTGCCAACCAGCTGTCTGATTTCGTGGAAAAACAAATGACACCGGCCTGGCCCGCGTGCATTTTTAAATCCGTCACCAATAATCCGCCCATAAAACGGGTCCCAAGGGATTTGTTTTTGGACACCAGGCAGTGCACAATTTCCTCTCCCCAGATGGGAGGACGTCCTGCGGCGTAAAGACTTCCCTTGTGAAACCTGGCCTTGATACCCCAGTCTACGAGTTCTTTCAGCCGCTGCGGGCCTTCAGTGACCAGAATTTCAACCAGCTCCTGCAGATTAATCCCGCGTCCGGCTCGCAGGGTTTGTTCCAAATGGCCCTGGGGAGAATCACCTTCCCGGGTGCCGGTAAAAGCGCCGCCGCTGACCATGGTGCAGGTTGACTTGCCGGGTGCTGCTTTGGAAATAACGCCCACTTCCAGCCCCTTTGCCCGCGCCGCAATGGCCGCCCGCAGCCCGGCAGCTCCGCTGCCCACTACCAGTATGTCAAACGATAGATGTTGCATAGGTAACAGTATCTATTTTTTAAATACAGATAATACGGAATTCCGGATGGCTGAAATCGCCTTATGATGTTTAATAATGCGTTCCAACTCTCCGGGATCCAGATGGATCGCACCGCAGTTTTCATTGACACATATATCGATCGTTACCTTGCCGCGCTCGACTTCCACGAGGCTTTGTGATCCACAGCGAAAACAATGATATCGGTGTTCATCGCTATACTTTTTGGTTGCTTCGTGAGCGGCACTTTTTCTGAGTTCCTTGAGTATTTTTTGATCCCGTTCGGCAAAAAATGCATGTTCAGATCCTTTTTTCGGCTCAATTTTAACATGAATCGGCTTTTTGGCCATCTCCTCCTCCTTTGCATTTAGACATTTAAGTATAGTCAAATATTACAAAAAATAAGTTCCGGCGGATCACAAAATTCCCGGTCCCACCGTTTTCTTATCCGTCAGGTATTTTTTTGGTTACCATATTTTGATCGGTGGGATCAAATATTTTAGTTATTTATTTTAAAAGATAAAGCACCCCCCTTGCAACATCCACGTGGCAATGGGGTTCAAGCGGCAAAATTCAGTTGGGAGTTATTGGGTAGAATTTGGAATGGGTCCGAGCTGGACCAGGTTTTTAAGGGCCCCGGGGACGGTGACATCTTCCGATTGACCGTAATCCTCTGTTACGTGGTCATAAAATAATCTCTGACCGGTTCGGGTGTCATAAAGGAAGGTTTTGGACTCTGCCCAGGCAACTTTCATATTTTCGGCAGACAACTTTTCAACTTTTTCGCCTGCCTGACGAAAACCTTTGATTTTTCCTTCGAGCATATATTCGATAATTAAAATAGCATCACATTTCTTGGTATCAGCCTCAGTCAGGTATTCTTTTATTAAGGCTGAATATACGTCTTTTTTATCTCTCACGTTCTCATAGCGGCGCCATTCGTTGGGCTGGATTTTCAGAAGTTTCAATTCATAGCCCTTTGAGAGGATCTCTTTATTTACACTATCAAAGATTTTTTGATTTATGTGATTTGCAAAATCTATCTTTTCTTGCGTGAGTTTCGAACGAGCCGCCAAACTGAATAGACCCAAGGTAGACGTCTGCAAAATAGCATCTTCCGGCGAAAGCCCTTTTCTTGCGTAAACATCATGGCCAATGATGATGCCAATCGTTTGAGGCGGATTATTGCTGAAGGCATTAA
>CAMYNZ010000134.1 GCA_947259865.1 uncultured Desulfobacterales bacterium
TATAGAGAAGATGCGGATAAAAAATCTTGGCAACGTTTTGCAGCCTTTCTGTCCGAGACGCTTAAATGATCAACCTGTCTATAATCTGATCTGTGTTGTACCGGCAACAGTGTACTTAATTGCAATTATTTAGTTTCCAATTTGGAAATAAGCACTTATTTCGATGAGCAAGGCCGCACAATGGTTTACGCCGAGGCGTACATGAAGTACGTCGCAGGCGAAAGCCCGCGGAGAACGCAGCTCATCGGGAAAAGGGCTATTTCCGGATGGAAACTAGTAATCACATTTAAATATCGTATCCCCAAACAGCGTATACTGAAAACTGGTTTGCAACGCTTTCTTTTTCAACTTTTTCCTATCCGACTTTAGATCCAGGGTGTGCATCTTTGTGTGACAGTTCGGACACAGGGCCACTGTGTTCTCGATGTTATCTTCGCCGCCGTGTGCCAGCTGTTTGACATAATAGGGCACGAGGAAAGGATTGCCTTTTTTATCTTTAAATGGCGCCTGTTCTTCACACAGCTGGCAGATACCCTCGGCTCTGCGCTTGGCCAACTCGGCCACATAAACATTTGCATCATAGTTTTTAGAAATTATTTTTCTGGCTCCGGCGGACTTTCGGGAACATATGGCTCTTTTCAGGAGTTCTTTATCTGAAAGCCGCCGGGCGATTTTTTGTTTTTTTGTCTGCCGGGATAGATGCACAGCCTCCGGGATTGGCAAGGCTGAAGGTTGATCCTGGATTTTGATCGGAAAAATCCAAACTTTACGGGGGTTGCTGTTTATGTCAGGCTGTTCTTCCTGATAGGGTTTCCCGGCCAATGCGGCCCGCCCCCTGAATATATAATTGCCCGGCTCGAAAACTTCAAAAAGAAAGGTCTCAATTTCATTGGTCCGGGATTCAGCCAGGGTTTTATTCTGGGCATAATCCAATCTTTGATCACCTTGCCGCCCCATGCCCGTAAAATGAAGCACATCCTCGAACCATCGCCCCTCATACGATGATCGTGTATGATCCAGGACCATAACGAGCGTGTTTGTGCGAAGGGAACGTCGCATGCCGCCGTGTGAACTGCATCTAAATATTTTCATCAGCTGGCGATTGTTGATGGTATCCCCTATCTTTAAGCCAGGGTTAAAACGCACGTGATTCCTTTCCTGGTTAATCAGTGATCAATAAAACATCTATAAGTGACTTCAGGCCTCTGTTAAAATATTCACCGTCGCTTGATGGAATCTTCCAGAAATATTCTCAATTGTCAAGGATATTAAGTGAAAATATAATGATATTAAGCATATATAACTATTTTTGTGTGGGTTGCAAAAATACGGATACCGGTGCAAACGACGCTGAACAAATCGATTGTTTTTTTTGAAAACTGTTTTGCTTGACCTCCTCTTTAATCGATGGTATCGCTATGACAAGCGCAAGGTGGTAAATGGATTTGTTGAATCCTAAAAATTCAACCTCCCCTCCATTGCCTACTTGCGCTTTTTTTTACCCGGGATATAACAGCGGCATCTTGCCCGATCCCGCTATAAGGATTGCTGGCAACTCAAAAAAAAATTAATTTTTATGGTCAAATTCAATTTCCCTGGTTGACTCGCTCCTCGTCAGGTGTTATGCGAAGATTTAGCGCAAGGAATCGGCCAACCGTAAGGCGTCGGAAGGGTTGAAAATGCTCAACCACTTTGGATTTCCTTGCGCAACCTCCTCTTCTTCGAACTTCCCATGTTTCCGCGAACTATCCCATCACAAAAAAAATAAATAAAAGGACATATTTTATGAATAAATTCGGTTCAATTCGGTTAGACCCAAACGCCGGAATAGCCCTATACTGCATAGTTGCCGGCTTAACCATGGTGTTCTTTGTGGTCGGCTGCAGCAATATGCCGATCTATAAAAATCAGAACAACCTGTTGAAATTACAAAAAGGTATGGCCAAGGAAGCGGTCATACAAGTCATGGGAAAGCCGGATTTTCATGAAGTTTACGAGTCCCTGCACGGAAATACGCTGGTGATAGCATACTATTACACCCACCATCAAAAGTTTGACGGAAAGATTACCAGAGATGAGTGTACACCGGTTGTCATTAAAAATGATAAGTTAATCGGCTGGGGGGATGATTTTTACCAGTGGATTCAGCGCCGTGAAAAAAAAATAATCCACCAGTAATCAGACTCAATTAGAACCGGTTTTAAACCGCAGCCTATATTTTGAAACCGGTGCTATAAAAGCAGATCCAATATCGTCCAAAGATACATTTGTACCGCCTGAACGATCTGTTGGGCCGATACGAACTCATTTTTGCCATGGGCCTGATCAATCGAACCGGGTCCGCATACCACCGTCGGAAACCCCATATTGGGGGCGTCGGTGGCTGCCGCAAAGGCCCTGCACAAAGTCGGTTCACCCATAACGACCTCGTAGGCGGAAAGAAGGGATTGTACCACGGGTTCTTGTTCGGAAATGTCATTGGCTGGAATATCCCAGGTGGGTTCCGTAATTTCGTATCTAAAGGTGGGATTATCTTCGACCAGTGGATCAAGACGGGAGCGGTATTCTTCAAACACCTTTTCTTTTGTTTCCCCGGGAAGAACCCTGCGATCAACCTCCAGTTCACACTGATCCGGAACCGTTGAAAGAATGGTACCGCCTTTGATCACGCTGGGTGTGAAACGGCCGTTCCCGCATAGTGGATGAGGTTCCGCCTGCAAAAGCGCTTCATTGTAGTCTGAAAAGGCCTGAATTGCTTTGGCCATATGAACAATTGCATTGTCCCCTGTTTCAGGCACGCTCGAATGAACCGACACCCCGAATGTGCGGATATGGGTCCCCAGTTGACCTTTGTTGGCGGGACATATTAGCAGCTCACTGGGTTCTCCGATTATCCCCTGGTCGGCGTGAGGGCCATTAACACCGACATCTTTTGAACCGATCATCTGGTATTCCTCATCGATGATACCGCCGATTATCAGATTGCCTTTTAGCTTGAGCCGGGCTGTATTCAGTATTCGGGCAACTTCTAAATAGGCGGCCAGAGCAGCCTTCATATCGCAGGCACCTCGTCCATATACGTTGCCGTTTTCATGTTTTACTTTATACGCATCTTCGTAATCCTCTGTGGGGGCCGTGTCCAAATGACCCGCCAGCATCAGTGTCATGCCATCCCCCTGCCCTTTCCGGAAACCGAACACATTGGATCGACCCTGTTTTATTTCGCGGAAAAAAACCTCCAGGCCATTGGCGCTCATCATCTCTGCATAGTACTGACCCATTTCCGTTTCCCGGTATCCTGACCGCGGTTCTGTTTCAAAGGGATTTTCACTCCGGATGGCGATCATTTCCTGAAGGCAATCGATCAGGTAATTTCGATCGATAGAAGCGGCCAGTGATTGGTAGAGATCCAAATTCATGTGTCCTCCCCATGGAGCGTAATTGCTGTCCTAAAGAGATGCCCAGGTGAAGTATGATCTACAAGCGAAATATAGCTCAAAGCTCAAAGCAAAAAGATGATTATATCCATTGTTTCTGGATTCTGGGGTCTAACTTCATTCATAGAAAGTTTGGCCCTTTGAAGAGGGTTGTAATCCGCCAGAGTGCGGCGGATAAACTGGTGTTTTGAACCCACTTCTAATCATATTCATAGATCTCGTAGATAGTCGGCGTGCCCAGCAGGTCATCAATTTTTTGTTGAATCTCGGCCCTTTCCTGTCCCTGAAACCACCTTTCCCAATCAGCTCGTGATTTCCACTTGGCGACGACCATACACTCACCCGGCTGATCGACCCGTTTGAGGGTTTCCCCGGATACATAGCCGGGTTGACCGAAAGTGGCCGATCGAAGTCGATCGATTAACTCTTTCAAAGCCTCGGATTTGCCCTCGGGTGCTTCTCGTTTTAACAGAACCATAATGGTCATGTTGCCTCCTTTACGGGTTTATCTGTAATAATTGTTGAAAGCACACGCAATGCGTCCCGGTCACTTTAGCGCTTAATTATAATTACGTGCAAGTATTTCCTGAATTTTGTACGAGCCTTCCAAAGGCGGACAAGTCGGAGGCTTTTATATGCCAGGAGGAGCTCCTTAACATAATAAAGAAAGATGCTTTATGCCTCAGAGCGGGGCATTTTTGATGCAAAAGCCAGGTGGTTATTGCAGGGTCTTCCACAGATTCCAGAACCGGGGAAATGATTTGTTGACACAGCCTTTGTTTTTTATATTCAAACCGGGCACATTCAATGCAACCACGGCAAGGGCCATGGCCAGGCGGTGATCGTTATAGGTGTCTGCCTTGACTCCATGCAGTTTGCGGTCGCCCTGGATGATCAGCCCGTCCGGCAGCTCCTGTATTTGACCTCCCAGTCGACGCCACTCGCTGGCGACCGCTTTTAAACGATCACTTTCTTTGTGTCTGAGATGGGCAACATTTCTAATAACTGTCCGGCCTCTGGCAAAAAGGGCAATTGCCGCCAGGGTCGGCACCATATCGGGCATGGTATTCATATCCGCATCAATCCCGCAAAGTGGACCGCCGCTAACGGTTACATGACCCGTTTGGCTTTGGACATGACAGCCCATTTTCTCGAGAATATCGAGAAAACGGATATCTCCCTGGCGGGTAGTTTGGGGGTGTATATTCTGAGTGGTCACGGACCCGCCGGTCACGGCTGCAGCGGCCCAAAAATAGGAAGCACTTGATACATCCCCCTCAACGCTGAAGGGGCAGGCCTGATATTTGCTGTTGTCAGGAATTTTATAATAATGATAACCCTCACGGATCACGCAAACCCCGAATTGAGCCATCACCTCAATGGTCAAATCCACATAAGGCCGGGAGACCACCTGCCCGGTGACCTCGATCTCCATAGCATTTTCAGCATAGGGCCCTGCAAGCAGCAAAGAGGAAACAAACTGGCTGCTTTGATTTCCGGGGATGGTTACCTTCCCGCCGGGGATGACCCCCGATTGGATGCGAACCGGAGGATAACCTTTTTTTTCAGGACAGACCGCTTTGACCCCCATCCGGCTGAGGGCGCTGACCAGCCCGCCAATCGGTCTAGCCTGCATACGGGGGGTACCGGTAAGGATATATTCTCCCCGAGACAGGGCCACTGTAGAAAGAAGGAGACGAAAGGATGTCCCCGAATTGCCCACATATATTTCTTTTGAGCGATCAAAATGAGACAATTGCCCCCCTGCTCCCACAATTTGAGCATCATCTCCGTCTAACAGAATCTCGATTCCCAAATCCCGGAGGCCAGCGACCGTGTATAGTGTGTCCTCACAGACGAGCACATTCTTGAGCCGGCTGACACCCCTCGCCAGCCCTGCGGCAATCAGTGCCCGGTGGGGCGGTCTGATTTGAATCGGTTCCATTGCGGCTAACCCTCCCCGATTGTAGCGATTTCGGGTGCCAATTCCTTCAAAAAAGCCTCACGCCAAGACGCCAACATTCTCACGCTAAGACGCTAAGGCGCCAAGGGCAGATAAGTTTAGTAAAGTTAAGATTAATTTTGTTATTCTTTGCGGTCTTTGCGGCTTTGCGTGAAATCTTCATAAAAGTCTCACGCTTTTCAGGGACTGCTCCACTGCCCCGCTCATAGCCTTGAACGGGGGATCCATTCCAGTCCATATCCTGAATTGCTCGGCCCCCTGATGGATAAACATGCCCAGGCCGGTTATGGTCAGACATCCTCTGGATTCGGCCATTTTTAACAGCCTGGTTTCGATAGGATTATAAATGATGTCCATTACCAGCATGCCCTCCCGCAGCACATGTTCAGGGACCGGACAGGCGTTGTCACCGGGAGCCATTCCTACCGAGGTGGCTTGAATCAAAATATCCGCATCCTCTGCTGCCAGATCATCCAGAGCAAGGTAGGGACAGGCAAGAAATTTGGCCAGTTCCCGGCCCCGCTCGGGTGTGCGGTTGGCCACCTTCAGCGTCACACCTTTTTGTTTTAAGATAAAACCGATAGCACGCGCCGCACCCCCTGCCCCGACCAATATACATGTTTTACCCGATAGCTGGATCTTTTCCTCCAGCGCCTTGAGAGCGCCGAGTGCGTCCGTGTTATAACCGACCAGATGGCCGTTTACATTTACGATGGTATTGACGGCACCGATCTGATGCGCCAGATCATCCACTTCATCAAGATAGGCGATGACCGCTGATTTATGCGGCAGGGTAACGCTTATGCCCCTGATGCCGAATGCGCGTATACCTGTAATGCAGTCTCGCAAATCATTGGTCTCAAAGGCAAGATAAACGGCATTCAGGCCACTGGCAGCAAATGCAGCGTTGTGCATGCTGGGGCTCAGGCTGTGGACCAGGGGGTAACCCACAACAGCGTACAGAGTTGTTCTTTGATCGATGATCACGGTGCCAATACCTCCAGCAGGTGCTTCATTTCGGCGGCGGGGATCTGCCCGTCGGCAGATTCCTCCCCGGCTTCCAGGGAGGCAAAGGTCACATAGCCACCCATCAAGTGAGACAGCACCCGACCGACCCTGCCCAGGGGCCCCATGCAGAAAGCGATAATCCGGATGTCACGGTCATGGGCCAGGGAGATAAGATCGAGCAATCGAAAATTGTCCGTCCATTTTTCAGCCCGGGTAACGATCTTGACAATATCCGCGCCGGCAGAGATGGATTCGTCGAGAATCTTTTCCAGGCTTGCCTGTGAAGGAGTTGGCCCCTGAATATGGGTGGAAATGATGATCCCCGATTGACCCCGGGCATTAAAAATTCTTTCCCGCCATTTAAGCGGCAGCCACAATTCCACATCCACCAGATCGGCACCCAGTCGCAGGGCCGCCAATGCATATTGGGTGTAGGTATCAGGATCGACACTCCCCTTCCCGCCTTGATTTTTTGAACGGTAGGTTACCAGTACCGGTTTATCGGCCCTTTGAAGAATTCTGCGTAAATCAAAGCTGTCCATAAGATCAAGACGTATTTCCAGCATTTCTGCCAGCCGGTTGGCCCGAATGATCCTTTCAAGGGCTGCCTCGGTGTTGTTGGCTATTATCGGGATACAGATCATGGATTCACATACTAAAAGTTAGTTTTTGAAAGACGCTATTTTGCTGATCTTCAGGAGATTTTATAAAATTTTAACTTAATTTGTCACACATCTGAAGCAATGGCGTCCTGGAGGGTTGGAATTGTTATCTAATAAAGTAGACAGTACGTTTCTGTTGCGGGTTGCGTGTTCATCACTCTATTATCCATCTCCTATTCAATATTCATTCTGAGCTTATTGAGAAACTTCTCCATCTCCTCGTGATCTCTACCTTTTATAATATGGGTCAGATAGGCCAGTCGTGAATTAATCTCTTCAATCTGCCTTATGGTAAGCGGGTTGAACATAATCTCCGCCAGCAGGTGATCATCTTCGGAAAGAACACCTTTGGCAATACCCAGATGTTTTCTAAAAGTGGAGCCCGGTGCTTCCTGTTTTTTCATACAGGCGGCAAATACCATTGACGAGGCAAAAGGAATCGAGAGGGAATACGCCATTGTTTTATCATGTTCTTCGAAAGAATACTCATAAATACTAAGCTTGAGGCCCTGATAGAAATCCCGGAAAAAAGTTTTCCCGTCCTCATCTGATTCTTTAATGAGGATCGCATTTTCATCACGCAGGTCTCTGATATTGGCAAAAGTGGGGCCGAACATGGGATGGGTAGAGACAAATTTTTTTCCTAATTTTCGGTAGTACTCAGGCAAATCCGTTTTAACCGAAGCAATATCTGAAAGAATACAGTCTTCGGGCAGATACGGCAAAACATCCTCAAATGCCTTCCGGATATGGGTAAGATCCACTGCATTAACCACCAACTCGGGTTCAAAGGCCTTTACTTCAGAAAGATCCATCAGCCTTTGAACGTTAAAAAAGTATTTGAGCTTTTTTTTGTCCGTGTCGTAAACAGCAACCTGGTGATCGAGACAGAACTCCTCTACTAACCAGGCGCCCATATGGCCGGCTCCCAGAATAAAAATTCTCATATGACCTTCCTCTCTTTGTAACACCCCATCAGCCTGAAGCTGCGGGTAATCTCTTTTATCGCATCCAGGGCCTCGACCACATTTTTATCCTTGTTTGATCCGACAAAATCGAGAAAGAAAGCATAGCTGCCCGGTTCATCAGGTATAGACTCAATCCGGGTCAGGTTGATATTATTTTTGGCAAACACCTCGAGCACCCGGAATAGTGTGCCGGCCTTGTGTTCGGTGGAAAAAACAATGGAGCATTTATCACCTTCCTCCCGATTTTTCTCTTTTGAAAGCACAATGAATCTTGTCAAATTTCGATCAAGGTCTTCTATGTCCTCTTTTAGAATCTCAAGATTATAAAGCTCTGCCGATAGCCGGCTGGCAATTGCAGCAGACGCTTTGGGTCTTGTTTCCATCAACATTTTTGCCGCCCCGGCCGTATCATGATACTGTATGGGATCAAGCTTGTTGCGGGCCAGAAATTGACGACACTGGGCCAGGGCCTGGGGGTGCGAGTAAACCGCATGGATCTCTCTGTGGTCGGTTTCAGGCAGGGCCAGCAGACAAAGGCTGATGGGAAGTTCAACCGCCCCCACAAAATTGAGATCGCTATTGATAAGGAGCTCATTGACCGTGCCCACGATGCCGCCAAGGGTGTTTTCTACCGGAACGATGCCAAAGTCATAAAGCCCGTCTTTGACCCCTTCAAATACACCGGCAAATTCGCGGCACGGTATGGGAATTAAATCGCTGTTCCACTTCCTTGAAGCTACCTCGCCGTAGGCGCCGTGTTCCCCCTGGAAAGCAATAAGCTCCCAGTCGTTTTGCTGAAGATGTTTGCTTTCCTTGATGATTTCAGTATAAATCTTTTCAACAAAATCAGCATTAATCAGCCCGCTTGAATTCTTTCTGATTCTTTCCAGGACCTCGGTTTCTCTCTGGCTGTCTTCAATCTGGGATTTAAATTTTTTGGTCAACAGAACCTGTTCCATTCTATCTTTCAAAAGTTTCAAAATTTCAGAATCCAGCAGGTCAATGTTTTTTCTGATCTTTTCCAAATTCATATTTCACCTCGTCGTATTGAGATTGTTCAATTTAGAGTGGCTTTCAACAATATGTCTTAATCGCTGTTATATTTGTGCCGGTGAAGTTGAGGGGAGCTTGATTAGAGCAATAGAGTACTGGTGTGTTGGTATTACAATCCTATAAAGTACACGATAAGTGACTGTTGCGAGTTGCGTGTTTCGAGTTGCGGGTTAAAAAATTGAACGCGCAACACGTAACGCGTAACCCGAAACGATTGCTTTTACCAACAATCGCCAAGATTCTTTGACCTTGCCGAACCACCGACCCAATTCAAGCACCGGCAGCGCATTTCCGACACAATTTATTTGTGACAGTCTTTAATTCCTCCAATGATATCTCCTCCACAACGGCATTGCCCAGACCGTGCAGCAACACAAAATCGATCCTGTCCCCTTTTCTCTTTTTATCCTTTTTGAGTGCATTCAGCAGCTGGCCTTCATTTGTTTGAAGTCTGGTAGGAAGTTTTAATTTTTGAAGCAGCTTCTCTATTCTTTCTGCTTCCCGGGGCGCCAACAAGCCTTTTTTAACCGATAAGGTCGCAGCCAGCACCATACCGACAGAGACGGCCTCGCCATGGGGGACACCTGTTGTTTTTTCGATCGCATGTCCGAATGTATGGCCGAAATTGAGCTTTTTGCGTTGCCCTCTTTCTCTTTCGTCCTGATTTACGATTGACGATTTTAAGCGCACGGAGTCATAAACAAGATTTTGGATGATTTCGGTATCAAGCCCGAGTGCTTTTTGATAATTTTGTTCAAGATAAAGAAACAGATCGGCATCTCCAATGGCGGCGTGCTTTACAATCTCTGCCAAACCGCATCGAACTTCTTTTTGGGGCAGTGTTTTTAGAAGTGCAAGGTCGCATATAACAAACTCGGGTTGGCTAAAAACACCGATCAAATTTTTGTATCCGCTAAAATTCACACCGTTTTTGCCACCGACACTGGCATCCACCTGGGCCAGCAGTGTGGAGGCAACAAAACCAAACCGCAAACCGCGTAAATACGTTGATGCAGCAAAACCGGCTATATCACAAACGATACCGCCGCCGATCCCGACCACAAAGGAAGAACGGTCGGCAGCAAATCCCATCAGTTTTGCATATACGGACTCAACCGTAAGCAGGTTTTTTGACGCTTCGCCGATGCCGACCTCTATAATATTATGAAACCGGAGATCGTCTTGATAGTAGTATCTGACATTGGCGTCAGTGATAATCACCGTTTTATCTGCAGGTATGTATTTTTTTAGATTGCGCAGGCGTTCACCGATCATTATGGTTGATTCCTCGGCCGCGCCCTGAATTTCAAAAACTTTCACTTTTTTTACCCTATTCTCCGCTTTTTTTTATTTAATCGAGGCGTCGGGTAGTTGTTCCTGCCAACCTTTGATAATAGCGGAATGAATTATCAGTCCCGCTTGCAGCGGGATCTGAAGGCATTAGGGAGCGTTGCCAAAAAACAGGTGGTAACCCAAACATGTCTTGGGGGCACGATGTTGATTTTACCCCTAACCTATTATTTTAATCTCTAATCGCTGTTCTTTGGCTACGACACCTTATGCATGAGTTTGCACGATGTAGTCGCTGATGATTCATGCAGCCACCTTGTCAAAAAACCTCCCCGATCCCTGATCTAATTAAAGGTACTCTCCTGATTCATGTGGCTGCGCAAAGCTGTTAGACGCCGCATCAGGTTGGCAAACATTTCGGGCGGCATGGCCTGGTCTTTATCACATATGGCCTCGGCCGGATTATAATGCACTTCGATAATGATTCCGTCTGCACCGGCTGCCATGGCAGCAAGGCTCATGGGTTCAATGAGGCTGAGCCTCCCGGTACCGTGAGACGGATCAACAATGATGGGAAGGTGCGATATCTCTTTGACTGAAGGGACAATGCTCAGATCCAGCGTATTTCTGGTATAGGTCTCAAATGTCCGAATGCCTCTTTCACAAAGAATAACGTTGGGGTTTCCTTCCGCCAGTATGTATTCTGCGCAATTGAGCCATTCTTTGAGAGTGGAATACATCCCTCTTTTCAAAAGAACCGGTGTATCAACCTTCCCCACCTCTTTGAGAAGTGAGTAGTTTTGCATGTTTCGGGTACCAATCTGCAGCACATCCGCATATTCGCACACCCAGGACACGTCGCGCGGATCGGTAACCTCCGTAACTACCGGTAGACCGGTCTCTTTTTTAGCTTTTTCAAGAATTTTGAGCCCCTTGAGACCAAGCCCCTGGAAGTCATAGGGTGACGTTCTCGGTTTAAATGCACCGCCCCGAAGCATATTGGCACCTGCATCTTTGACTTTGCGGGCGGTTCCGATGGTTTGCGCTTCACTCTCAACGCTGCAGGGACCGGCGATAACAACAAAATCCTCGCCGACTTTCACATTATCGATCGTGATTACCGTGTGTTTCTTATTGTCGCCATTTAAGGCTGCAAGTTTTAAGTTTGTCATTTTTCAATTATCTCCTCTGGTGACAACTCATTGTGGATCACTCTCATTTTTTTGGTCTTTGTGGATCGCTCCGCCCACAGAGATAGCGTTTTCGGAAACATCCTGATGTCCGGAAACATCTGATATGGCAATCGATCTTAAATAGTGATCTGCCAGGGCTATCCTGACCATGGCTTCCAAAACCGGAACGATGCGCGGCAGGGCGCATACATCAAACCTGCCGGTGAACTTCAGCCTGGCGGAACGCCCTTGCCGGTCAACCGTATCCTGATTGCGGTTGATGGAGGGAATCGGTTTTATGGCAATTCTCAGAACAATTTCGTCCCCATTAGAGATTCCCCCCAGGATGCCGCCGGCACGATTTGACAAAAACCCTTCGGGGGTCAGGGGGTCATTGTTTTCCGAACCCTTGAGCCGCGCCGCTTCAAAACCGGCGCCGATCTCGACCCCCTTAACCGTGCCGACAGACATGAGCGCCTTTGCCAGATCGGCATCCAGTTTGTCAAAAACCGGTTCACCCAGACCCGCCGGGCAGCCGCAAACCCGAACCTCGGCCACGCCACCCAGCGAATCGGCTGTCTTTCTGGCATTTGCAAGAGCTGCTTGCATTTGCTGTGATGCGATCGGGTCCGGACAAAAAAGGGGATCTTTGTCGATGGTCTCCAGATCGATGTTTTTGACACGAATCCCGCCAAGTTCAACGGTATAGCCCCTTACCGTTACCCCCAGCGGATCCAGGATTTTAGCGGCCACGACACCGGCAGCCACCCTGGCTGCCGTCTCCCTGGCAGAATACCTTCCACCTCCGGTGTAATCAAAATGACCGTATTTTTTATAGTAGGTGTAATCGGCATGTCCCGGTCGGAAAAGCTGCCGCAAAACTTCATAGGGACGGCTGTTGGCATCCCGGTTTCGAATAAAAAGAGTGATGGGAACGCCGGTGGTCAGACCCTCGAACACGCCGGAAAGGATTTCCACCTGGTCGGCTTCTCGGCGCGGGGTATCCGAAGCGCTTCTCCCGGGTCTGCGCCGGGCCATTTGGAGTGTAAAATCCTGCGACGACAGCGTGAGCCGGGGGGGGCATCCATCAATCACCACCCCAACACCTTTTCCGTGGGATTCCCCAAAGGTGCTGATTTTAAAAATCTCTCCAAACGAATTTCCAGCCATATGTCTACCCCCGGGCTTTTTCAGGCAGATTGCGGAAGATTAAATCGACGACTTTCTGAATTGAAAGGGTGCTGGTATCAATCTTGAAGTTGCCGGCCCGTTCGTAATAAGGGTGCCGGTCTGCCAGGACCTCTGCAATCTCTTGGATGGCATCCGCACCGGTCAGCGATGGTCGAGCCTTCCCCCTGGCTTGATCTTTGGCCATTCTTTGAGCAAGCGCTTCAGGTGTCCCGTTGAGCCAGACCATCCAGGCATTTGTCTTTAAATTTTTCAGATTGTCTTCATCCAGCACTGCCCCGCCACCGGTTGCAATCACCTGATTGTTTTTTGCGGTTATCGCTTTTATCAGCTTTTTCTCCATCTTCCGGAAATGATGCCAGCCGCTCCCGGCAATCATCGTCTCAATAGAGCATCCGGCATATTCTTCGATCGACGTGTCCGTATCAACGAAATCCTTTCCCAATCTATTGGCAAGGATTTGGCCGACGGCTGTCTTCCCGCTGCACCGATAACCTATCAATACGATATTCATTGGTTTATAACACCCGATTTAAAAAATCCGACAGGCGTTCATAAAATAAAAAAAGCCGTGGGTTGAGGGGCCCACGGCTTGAAATTAAAAACGAATTTGTTTTAATCAACCCATGGGCACACCCCTCCCATAAAAATAAAAGAAGAAATAAAAGCTCAGCCAGGATTGATTGTTTTTTGTATTTAACATGACTTTCCTTTCCATAACTATTTTAGCATGGAACCTTTTCATTTAGATGAGGAAACCCGGTGTGTCAAGCAAAAAAATAAAAAAAGGCCAATTTTCAAAACTTCGGAAATCTCAACCGGCGGCGGGGATTAAAAAATGTATTCAACCGGGTGAAACGGGATTTATACAACAGTCCCAATTCCCTTGACCCCACATCGACAATTTGGTTAAATGAAGCTCCCCGCAGCAAGCTGCGGGGTATCAAAGCGGAATTGCGCCGTAGCCTAACACGCCTACGCTCTGGCGAGCTCCGACGCGGTTCACCTTGCCTTTCATCCCTGTAGCAAGCTGTAGGGTATTCAGGCGAAGGCGAATAAATTACAGTATTTATAGTTACAAGACGAAAGAGGAATCCTCATGAACAAACCGGGTGAATTTTCCAGCATTGATATCATCCAAAACCAGCTGGCAGAAAATCGATACATTACGGACCAAGCGCTGGCTACGGTACTTTATCTCTCCTATCATCTCCACAAGCCCTTATTTTTGGAAGGGGAGCCCGGTGTCGGCAAAACCGAGGTGGCACTTGTTCTTTCGGAAATTCTTTCCACCAAACTGATCAGACTTCAGTGTTATGAGGGCCTGGACGCCAATACCGCCCTGTACGAATGGAATTACCCCAAGCAGCTGCTTCGCATTAAAATGGATGAGCAGTGCAGCCAGTCTCCGGAAGAAATGGGCCATGTGATATACACCGAGCCTTATTTGATAAAACGGCCGCTGCTTGAGGCCATCCTCAGTTCCCAGGGAAACACACCGGTGCTTTTAATCGATGAACTGGATCGTGCCGACGAGGAATTCGAAGCATTTCTGCTTGAAATCCTTTCCGATTTTCAGGTGTCCATCCCTGAAATCGGAACCCTGAAAGCAACTTACAAACCCATGGTGGTGATAACATCCAACCGAACCCGGGATATCCACGATGCCCTCAAACGACGCTGCCTGTATCACTGGATCGAATATCCTGATCTGGACAAAGAGATGAAGATCATCCGGGCCCGGGTGCCCGGCATTGAAGAATCTCTGGCCCATCAGGTTGCCATCTTCATGCAGAACATCCGTCAGGAAGATCTTATAAAAAAACCCGGAATATCCGAAACGCTGGACTGGACGGAGGCACTTCTCAAGCTGAATCGCAATATCCTGGATGAAGTGACCGTCGAACAAACCCTCGGTTGCATCCTTAAATACCGTGAAGATATTCAAAAGTTCAAATCAAACATCTGGACCGACCCGGTTAAAAGGACGCAACTTCTAACGTCGTATTTAAAATGAGGGGTCGGGGTGTTTTTTTCACGGCAAGATGATCGCCCCGGTGCTTCTAATGGGCAGAGGGTTATTGCCGCCGAGAAAGGCAAAACACGGGGTCGGTTCTTGTTGGAGTGAAAGTTTTAAATAGCCGGCAGTAAAATGCAAGGCAGTTGCCGCTGTTGGGTTTGGCAGGCAACAACCCGGCATCTTGCCGTGAAAAAAATACCCCAACCCCTGATTTAAAATAATATGTTAGATAAGATTCCAGACAATTCCCTTCAATCCGATGACGGCCTGATCGTAAATATCGCCCGCTTTTCAAACCTGTTGAGAGACAACGGCTTGACGGTCTCTCTGCCTGCCGTGCTGGATATCATTGAAGGCCTGCCCTTGATTGATTTCTCCAACCTGTCGGCATTCCGCTGTTTGCTGCAGGTAAATCTCGTATGCCGCCAAGAAGACATCGCAAAATTTAACAACTTATTTAATGCCTATTGGCTGCCCGGGGACCGGGCCCGCCTTACAATCCCGGCTGACAATAAAGCCAAAAACAAAGAAGATCAGGATTCTGCCGCCAACCAGGTAGATAAAATGGCGGCGTTTCAATTGCCGGAAAACGGCAGACCGCCAACGCTCGTCCAGAATTGGAGTCTTCGCTACAGTCCTGATGCACTTTCTAAGGCAGGTGAAACGGAAGAACTCCGTTTTGTTGAATCCGAGACCCTCTATGAATCAATCTGCAAATTGCTTCAGCCGCTGAACAAAAGGCTGAGCCGGCGCTATCAATACACGATCCGCGGGAAAGAAATCAATCTAAGGAGAATCTTGAGAAAAAATATGCAATTTGGAGGGGAATTGATTCTTCTCGATTTTAAACGGAAAAAAATAAAAAACCGCCGGATATTTTACTTTTGTGATATCAGCGGCTCAATGGATATTTATACCCTGATGATTCTGCAATTCGTCCACGCGCTCAAACGGGTGGATCGCCGGACCGAAATTTTCTTTTTTTCCACCGACCTTTCCAGAAGAACCGATCAATTTGATTCGAAAGATTTCTCCGCTGACCTATCCCGGCTGCCGGAAGCTGTTTCGGATTGGGGCGGCGGTACCCGGATCGGCCACTGCCTGCGACTCTTTAACGAAAGCTACGGCAGACGGATGCTTTCCGGTAAAGATATCGTTATGATCTTCAGCGACGGGTGGGACCGGGGTGAAATCGATTTGCTCGAAGCCCAAATGGCCCTGCTCAAACGCAAGGCCTATAAGATCATATGGTTAAACCCGCTGATCGGCACCCGGGATTACCAGCCGATATGTCAGGGAATGAAAGTCGCCCTGCCCTTCGTGGATTACTTCCTGCCCCTTGCCAACCCGCATGACCTAAACTTTTTGAGCCGAACACTAGTGAAAATGATGACCTAGTCGCCAAAAAATAATTGCGCCTTAGCGTGAGAATCTTTTATGATTTGGCACGCAAAGCCGCAAAGACG
>CAMYNZ010000135.1 GCA_947259865.1 uncultured Desulfobacterales bacterium
ATTTCCATCTGGGTGCGGCCGAGAAAGAAGAGGGCTTCCGGATAATCCGGAAAAATACCCGTTGCACCCTCCAGGGTTTTTAAAGCTTGTGAATACTGGCCATCCGAAAAATAGACCCGGCCGAGCGCAGTTAATAGTTCGGGGCTAAAAGCTTTTCTTTCCAGCGCTTTTCTCAGAAAGGAAACAGCCGTCCGGCGATCTCCCATACGGGCTTGAACCAGCCCGTAACCGTAATATGCCATCGGATCGTCAGGGGCATGGGCAATGGCCATCTTAAATTTATTCAAGGCAGCGCTCTCATCCCCATACATTGCCGTGATGCGGGTATGCACCACCCTGAAATCATAGGGAGTTTTTCTAGCACCGGGTTGTGGTGATTTTTTATTCTCCGCCACCCGCGTGTCAACATAAGCAAGACGATCATCAACCGCCGGATGGGTTGACAGATACGAGGGCATCTGGGCCGAACCGTACCAGGTTTTGGCCCGTATTTTGTTTAGAATCGTCAACAGACCCTCACCGCTGTACCCCGCTTTAACCAGATAATTGATGCCCAGTTGATCGGCCTGGATCTCGTTTTCACGACTGTAAGCCAGCGCAGCGGACTGCCCTGCGGCTATGGATCCAATTGCCACCTCACCGGCTCCCAGGAAAATCCCGGCGGCAATTCCGGCCAGGGTTGCCAGGCCGATTTTCTTTGAGCGCTCTATTTTCTGGGAAATATGACGAGCCTGGACATGCGCGACTTCATGCGCAAGAATCCCGGCAAGCTCTTCCTCACCTTCCATAGCTTCAATAAGTCCACTGTTGACAAATATATTCCCGGCCGGCGTTGCAAAAGCATTATAGACATCTTCTTTCAAAACAAAAAAGCGATAGGCATAGGGTTGAGAGGGTGGCAGGGTGGCAACAATACGTTTTCCGATTTTATTCACATAATCCACAATAAGCGGGTCTTCTATCAGATCGAAACTTGATAGTACGATCCTCATAAACTCCCGGGCCAGCTCTTCTTCCTCTTTGATGGTGATGGAGGATGCGCTCGACGTAAGTATGGCACTTGCTATAAAAGCACAAACAAAGACTTTCAGGCGCGGCTTCTTAACAGGCCTCATCAAAACCTCAATATTGATCAAAAAATGTTTAATACAAAATAATATTTAATTCAGGGGTCGGGGAGTTTTTCCTGCCAACCTTTGATAATAGCGGAATGAATTATCAGTCCGCCAAAGTACGGTGGCGGATCTGAATGCATTAGGGAGCGTTGCCAAAGAACAGGCGGTAACCCAAACCTATCTTCGGGGCACGATGTTGGTTTTACCCCTAACCTGTTGTTATAATGTCTAATCGCTGTTCTTTGGCTACGATCCCTTATGCATGAGTTTGCACGATGCAGTCGCTGATGATTCATGCAGCGACTTCGTCAAAAAACTCCCCGCCCCCTGAGATAGCTCAGGGGGCGGATCAAACCGCCGGCAGCTTGAATTTTCCGGGAGTCGGTTCCCCCAGGTGGTTCCTCGGCGGTTGAAGTTTTCGCATGGAATCCAGGCGCCCGAGGTCTTTAAGCCGGTTATAGATCAGGGTCCAAACGCAATCCTTGAGCGAATCAATCTCACATTTACCGTTGTTGGTTCCGCCGCAGGGTCCATTGACCAGGCCTTTGTGACAGGCGGTAACGGGGCAGAGCCCACCGGTTTCACCGATGATGCAGGTCCCGCACTGGGTGCAGATCTCATTAAATTCTCCCACCGCCGTTTCCTTGCCGATAAACACGGTATTTAATGCCGGCACGACCATTTTCTTCAATTGCCTGGCAATGGTTTGAACACCGAAGGCACAGGTCATGATCAGCAATGCATCGGCCTGGTCAATTTGTTGACCGAATTCCGCCAAAATTTCCCGTGTCAAATTGTCACAGGCCACCGCCACCACCATTTGCCCGGTGATCAGTTTGCCTTTCTCGGACAGGTGCTTATTCATGGCGGTTACTTCAGGCTCACCCCCGGTGCGGGTTAACGTCACACAGGTCCCACAACCGACTATAAAAATACGCCCCAACCCGTTTAAAAGCCGATCGATTTCTTCTTCTGATTTTGGTTGTGTTATGGATCTGATCATATCTAACTCCTCTCATTCTCCAGATCGCATCTCAGGCATCTTTTGGCCTCATGATGGGCATCAAACTCGGTGCAAAACCCTTTTTCGACTTCCCGGAAGTCCTTGATCCTTTCATCGGCCTGTTCAAGCTCGAGAGGGATTCTGGGCTTGTCCTCGGCTGATTCTTCCTCCAGTGCCAGACCCACAGTCTCATGGAAAGCGGATTTTTCATCCGGAATTTTTATAGGCCCTTTCTGGTCCTGAAGATAATGATCGATAGCAATGGCTGCTCTTCTTCCCGATGATATGGCCCGGATGACAAATGTCGGTCCGGTGGTGAAATCACCCCCGGCAAATACACCGGGAATATTGGTTGCAAGGCTGTTATCGTTAACCGCCAGCGTTCCCCACAGGGCCCTTTCCAACCGGCTGTCATCGGAAAGAAAAGATAGATCCTGGGCCTGCCCGATGGATATGAAGACATTTTCGGCCTCGACCATCTGGGTGACCCCTGCATCGCACTCCGGGTTGAAACAGCCGTCATCGTCAAATACACACACACACCGGATAAATTCAATCCCGCTGACTTTGTCGGCCCGACTCAATATCTGCTTGGGTGACCAGGAGTCGTTGATGATGATGCCTTCGTCAATGGCCTCGCCGATATCCTTTTCCCAGGCGGGCATTTCGTCTCTGGGTTCCAAACAGTATACCTGGACATCCTCAGCGCCGGCGCGCAAGGCCGTTCTGGCGACATCGATGGCCACGTTACCGCCGCCGATCACCACCGCCTGCCCCGCCAGGTGAATGTCGACTCCCCGTTTGAGATCACTCAAAAATTGGAGCCCGTAATAAAGACCTTCCAGTGCCGGTTCTTCACCGGGTATCCCGATTTTTTTGCTGGCCTGGGCACCTGCTGCGATAAATATTGCGCTGTAACCCTCAGCCAGCAGATCATCGACCGTATGTTTGGCGTCAACCGGTGAGTTATACCGTATCTCAACACCGCAATTTTCAATATATTTGATCTCATCTTCAATAACCTTGCGAGGAAGACGAAACTCGGGTACCGCAATACCGAGCATACCGCCAGCCACCGGCTGGGCCTCGAAAACGGTCACCCGGTAACCCATTTTTCTCAAAAAATAAGCACAGGTCAGGCCGGATGGGCCGGCGCCCACCACCGCAACCTGCTGTTCCCGATTTATGGGAAAGGGTTCTCTGGATGGCCCGATATGATCAAAATACCAGTCGGAAGCGAATCGTTTGATGGCACGGATGGCCACCGGTTCGTCAAGTTCGCCCCGCCGGCACTTAAACTCACAGGGATGAATGCAGATCCGACCGCATACGGCCGGAAAAGGATTTCTTTCCCGGATAATTTCAACGGCCTGTTCGTACTTGCCGAGAGCCACCGCCGCCACATAATTGGGCACATCGATTCCGGCAGGACACGCGTGCTGGCAGGCGGAAATAACCATGGAATCACAGGTTGCTCCGGCACAACGGTGTTCAATAATATGGTCTTCATATTCCTTGATAAAATATTGCAGGGTGGAAAGCGCGGGTTTGCCGCAGTTTTGGCCCAGACCGCAAAGCGATGCTTCGGTCATGGTTTGGCCCACTTCTTTTAAAATCTGGATATCACTGATTTGCCCCTGTCCATTGGTAATTCTGTTCAAGGTTTCCAGCAGCTGGGTTGTCCCCAGCCGGCAGGGGGCGCATTTCCCGCAGGATTCCGATTGGGTGAAGTTGAGAAAGAATCGGGCGATTTCCACCATGCAGTTGTTTTCATCCAGTACTACCATACCGCCTGATCCCATGATGGCGCCCACACGTTGAAGTGTGTCATAGTCGATGGATAGGTTTAAAAACTGCGATGGGACACAGCCCCCCGAGGGCCCTCCCATCTGCACGGCCTTGAACTTCCTGCCCTTGGGTATGCCGCCGCCGATATTAAAAACAATATCCTTGATCGTGGCGCCGATCGGCACCTCAACCAAACCCGTATTTTTTACCTTACCGGCCAGCGAAAAAATCTTGGTGCCTTTACTCGTCTCGGTACCCATCTGGCCGTACCAGTCCGCACCGTTTTTTACAATCAAAGGAATATTGGCCAGGGTTTCCACATTGTTGATGTTAGTGGGTTTGCGGTCCAGACCGGCCTGGGCCGGGAATGGTGGTCGGGTCCTGGGCATGCCGCGTTTGCCCTCGATGGAGGCCATGAGAGCGGTCTCTTCACCGCATACGAAGGCCCCGGCGCCCATTTTCAGGGACAGGTCAAAGTTGAATCCGGTGCCGAGAATATTCTCACCGAGAAGGCCCAATTCGTTTGCCTGTTCGATGGCAATGCTTAGATGTTCTACGGCAATAGGGTATTCCTCCCTGACGTAAACATATCCATACTCGGCCCCGATGGCATAGCCTCCGATAAGCATACCCTCAAACACGGCATGCGGATCTCCTTCCAGAACCGCACGATCCATAAATGCGCCCGGGTCTCCTTCGTCGGCATTGCAGATCATATATTTGGGAAGGCACTCGGCCTGACGGGCAAGTTTCCATTTAATACCCGTGGAAAATCCCGCGCCCCCCCGACCTCTGAGCTTGGCTGCTGTGACTTCTTCAATGACTTCATCGGGTGTCATTTTAGACAGGGCCTTGACCAGGGCCTGGTAGCCACCGGCGGCTATGTAATGCTCGATGCGGGTGGGATCGATGCGGCCGCAGTTGGCCAGCACCCGTCGTTCTTGCTTTTCGTAAAAGGGGATCTCTTCCCGGTAAAAAACAGGTTTGTGCGAAACAGCGTCCCGATAGGCAAGCCGCTCGATGAGCTGTTTGTTTTTCAGTGTCAGCGCAACGATCTCGGCAGCATCTTCCGGATCCACCTCCTGATACTGCACGCCCATCGGTTCGATGGCAATGACGGGAGCCTTGGCACAGAATCCATGGCAACCGGTAGACCGGATTTCAACCTGCCGGCTGAGGCCCTGTTTTTTGACCTCATCCTCAATCGCCTCTTTAACCAAGGTCGCGCCGTAAGCCCGGCAACCCGTCATGCAGACATGCACCTGGGGTTTATCACCGGCGGTCCGGGCCAGAATTTTATTGCGCAGCCATTCCAGTTGTCCGATGGATGAAAGCCTTTCCATGCTGTTTACTTTTCCTTTCTATCCTTGCCGTATTGCTCGATAACGCTGGTAACTTTGGTTGGAGAAAGTTTGCCGAAATAGTCGCGATTGACCATCATCGTGGGTGCCAAAAAACAGGCACCCAGGCAGGCCACCGTCTCTAATGTGAATTGATAATCCGGGCTGGTTTGCCCTTCTTCCAGGTTTAGCTCTTTTTTCATCAGCCTGAGAATACCCCGGCCGCCCTTTACGTGGCAGGCCGTACCACGGCAGACCCTGACCACAGATTTGCCTTTGGGTTCAAGGGCAAACCCCGAATAAAAGGTAATTACGCCTTGAACCTCACTGGGGTATAATTTGAGGGCCTGGGCAATGGGTTCAATGGCTTGGGGAGGAATGTACCCCACCGTATCCTGAATTTTCTGAAGCAGCGGTATGAGCCCCCATTTTTTATTGCTATGTTCTTCAATGATGGCGGTAAGTTCATTCCAATCGATCTCTGCGGGCTTCATTTAGATATCCTCTCCGTGCACATTCGTGTGATTCCGGCAGCGGACATGCCGGGAAAGCTCATAGCTGATAAGTGCATAAGCTGGTAAGCAAAAGAAGATTTTTTCTTTATTTAGAGCGCGACAACTCAACAATTTAAGGACTCAGTGATTTATCAGACCGGCCCTTCCGGGGAAAGCGCCGATACTTTCTCGATTTTAACCCGACAGGTCTTCCATCCGGGGGAATCCGAAACCTCCAGCCGCGTCATTTCGATCAGGTTCATTGCTGCGTTGTTATCGAAAGCAAGCGGTATAAAAATTTGTCCCGTATGCAACCGGCTATTCAATTTTATTTCACGCTTCAACTCTCCGTGCAGGGAAAACACCCTGACCGTATCTCCGGCGGTTAAATCCAGTTTTGCTGCGTCTTCCACAGACACCTCGATCTCACCTTTCAGTCCAAATTCGGAAATACGATCCGAACAAGCGGTACGTGTTCCGCTGCCCAAGTGATAGCGCCGGGAAACGATTATGGCAGTCAAAGGATAGGTTTGATCAGGTGGTTCAGCATCTTCCTGATTTGCCGGAGAGGCAGGCAGCGAGAAAGACATCCGGTATTTATTTCCAGCGGTTTTTTTGCCGGCCTGCAGATCTGACGCTTTTACCCATGCGCTGTGCCTGCCTCGATACAGATCCGCATACATCGGCACCAGCCGGCGAATTTCATCCACGATGTCTCCCAGGGAATTGTAGGGGGTGTTATCTCCTAAGTTGGCGGCCAGACGGCTGAGTATTTTCCAATCCGGACGAGCATCACCGGGGGGCGGCACGACGGGATTAAAGGATTGAATCTTTCCCTCCAGGTTGGTAAATGAGCCGCCCTTTTCTGAAAAGGCTGCGCCGGGTAAAAGCGCGTCTGCCATTTTAGCCGTTTCGCTGATTATGATATCCTGCACCACAATGAAATCCAGGTTATCCAGCGCCTGTCTGACCCGATCCGGCTGCGGGAGACTTCGCAGAGGATTTTCTCCCAGCACATATAATGCCTTCAGGGTTCCCTTTTCAGCCGCTTCGATCATGCCGATGACATTGCAGCCTTCGTCTGCTGATATCTCCGTCTGCCACGCTTTTTGAAAATGTTTTTGGGCGGATTTCTCGTCTAAAAAACGACGGCCGGGCAACGCATCCGGTACCGTCCCCATATCCCAGGCGCCTATCAGGTTGTTCTCAGCGGCGATTACATGAATGCCGGCCCCGGTGGAACCCAGGCTTCCGGTCAACAGCGCAAGGTTGACCACGGCGTCAATGGACTGCATCCCGTGCCGGTCCAAAAAAATCCCGTTTCCGATCACAAAAGCGATCTTTTTGCCTTTAAGTAGTTCGGCAGCAGCATCCAAGACACTTTTATCAATGCCGGTCACCTGACGGATACCCGCAAGGTCGACAGCGGAAAGTTTCTCACGGTATGGTCCGAACCCTTTGCTGTGCTGTTTAATAGAAGCAGTGTTATGTCCCTTTTTTTTAACCAGCAAGGCGGCAAGACCATTTAACAATTCAGGGTAGCCTTTTCCAGAGGTACCATTAAGTGCCAGATTGAACTCAAAAGTTGCCAGATTCTCAAGATCCGTTGGGCAGGAATTAGCCACCAGCATGGGAACGCCTCTTTTGGCTGCCCTTTTGAGATGATACCCTAACACGGGGGCTGAATGCCCGGGGTCTGCTCCCAAAACGAAAATGGCCTCCGCTTTTTCGAGGTCGGCAAGCGGTCTTGTGCGCCATTGGCCACCGGTTCTGCTATCCAGATGGTGTAAGGCGGATCGCCCCCAAATGTAGCCTCCGTTATCGACGTTATTGGTCTTCAATAGCGCCCGAGCGATCTTCTGAAAGAGGTAATTTTCCTCATTGGTACATTTGGTGGAACCCAGGAATGCGATACTTTGTGGACCGTATTTCCCTCTGATCTCAAGCAGCTTGGTGGCAATCCCGTCCAGCAATTCCTCCCAGGCGACCGGAACCATTTGGTCATCGCCGCGCATACCGTTTTTACGAGCCATGGGTTGGGACAGGCGTTGGGAGGTATTCAAAAAGTCATGGGCAAAGTGCCCACGAACGCAGAGAGTTGCCCCGTTAACCGTATTCTGCAGGTGGGCCGGATTGACCTCCATAATTTTCTCATCGGCAACGCCCATAGCCAAACTGCAGCCCACACCGCAAAAACCGCAGACGGAAAAGAATTCTCGTTCGGGGGTACCCACATAGCCTTTGTTCTTCTGGGACAGAGCACCGGTGGGGCACATGGACACACAGGTGCCGCAGAACGTACAGTTCGAATGTTCCAGACCCAGATCATGAACCGGGGTGGGGCGGGATTTAAAACCTCTCAGGTTGTAATCGATAGCACCGACGACAACCAGTTCGTGGTCGGCCCGGATGCATTTGCCGCACAAAATACATTTGCTCAAATCTCTGATGATAAAAGGATTGGCTTCTTCCAGGGTCTTATAATTGGGCATGGGGTATAAATTTGTTTCTGCGATACCCAGTTGAGCCGCCAGGTGGCGCAATTGACATCGATTTCCTTTGCTGCATACCACACATGACTCGGGGTGTTCAGCGATCATCAAACGCAGGATATTTCGCCGATGGGTTTTAATGCGGGGAGTCTCTGTCAGGATCGCCATATCCGCCGCCACAGGGGTGACGCAGGATGCCATGATTCGACCGGATTTTTGATCCTCTACCAGGCACAGACGGCAGGCGCCAAAGGGTTCAAGATCCGGGTGAGAACAGAGGGTGGGAATCTTTATACCCTCTTTTTCGGCGGCATTTAGAATGCTGGTTCCGGCCGGACAGCTGATATTGATCCCATTAATTGACAGGGTGATATTTTTCAAACTATTGACTCCTTTTTACCCACAACAATATCGAGCTGTGGGGACTAACCGTTTGATAAGAGGATGCTATACCCATCCCATTCGGAAAACACATGGGTCGCCAATAGAGCCGGGCTTTAGACAAGCTGATCAAATTCAGATTATAAATAGCGGAATAATTTGCGATGAGTTGGGTAAACGCGTTGTTTTCTCTATGATACAAGCAGATTCTCACCGGATGGTGACCAGGTTGTCCGGCGCGTTTTCTTATCAAAAATCATCGACCAGCTGATTTGTTTGTGAACACCAGGTGCAACTTTTATTCCTTTTGCCCTTAGCCGCCCGGATATATTTGGTTACCACGACGTGGCATTCCAGTCAAGCTGAATCAAAAGAATCTTTTTAATTTTGAAAAAGAAGTTAAAATATGAACTGGAACAGGCCCATCAGCTGTTTTTCGGGGAAAGTCA
>CAMYNZ010000136.1 GCA_947259865.1 uncultured Desulfobacterales bacterium
TGTGGATGGTCAACTGCTTCTCATTATCAATGCTGCTTGTTATAGGCATGATTAATCCTTCGGCTGAAAAGTTAGAAATTCCTTACCACATCCTGCGGATCAAATGCAAGATTCTACAACTAAATATCATAAAGATACCATTACGTTGAAATGATTACAGCCTTGGGCAAATCTGCGGATAGTTTGGGTCATTTTTAAAAAAAGATAGCGAATACTCTTTCTGCTTCAGGCCACTTCTAGGTTTCGACAAAGACATCTGCTTCCTCAAGCGCCTGATCCATAAGGGCGATGCCTTCATCGATTTCGTCCTTGGTGACGATGAGTGCCGGAGCCATGGCAATGACACTACTGGGATTTGCGACCATGGCGATCATGCCCAGTTCACCCAGCTTCTTTGCCACTGCCAGCTTGGGATTGATTCCGGGTCGAATTTTGGCGTCCAGGGGCATGATGGGCTCACGGGTCTTTTTGTTTTTTACCAATTCGAGACCCACGAACAATCCGATACCGCGCACATCACCGATGCATGGATGCTTGTCTTTCAGCTCCAGTGCCTTTTCTAAAAGATAAGCGCCCATTTTCTGTGAATTCCGGATGAGGTTGTCTTCCTGGTAAATTCGAATCACCCGGGTTGCAGCCGCGCAGGCCAGTGCATGTCCCGCATAGGTGGCCCCGTGGCTGAAAAACTGCTCCTTGAAGCGATCACCGATGGGTTTGCGCACAATCGTCGCACCCAGGGGCACATAAGCACTGGTGATACCCTTGGCCAGAGCCATGATATCGGGAATTATCTCCCAGTGATCCATGGCAAACCAGCGTCCCGTTCGCCCGAATCCGCTCATGACCTCATCGGCGATCATCAGGATGCCATACTTGTCGCATACCTGCCTCAAGAGCGGAAAATACTCGGGTGGGGGGACAATGATCCCGTTCGCACCGGTTACCGGTTCAACGATGATTCCGGCCACCTTTTCGTCTCCACCTTCCAGGGCGATGACTTCATCAATATACTTCACACAGCGGATTTCGCAATCCGGGTACGACTGGCCGAACATACAGCGGTAACAGTATGGTTGGGGGACAGCCACGGTCTCGGTACCACCCGTTATCTGGGCCCAGTTGCGGGGATCACCCACCGAGAGCGACATGGCCGCCGCAGTCGCCCCGTGATAGGAACGGTATCGGGCCAGTATCTTGCGGCGCCCGGTATACTGGTGACAGATTTTTACAGCAGCTTCATTGGCTTCCGCACCGCCCAGCGTGAGGAACGAGCGCGAGAGATCACCCGGCGTAATCTCCTCCAGCATCTTAGCTAAAAGCGCTCTGGGTTTGGTGGAAAATACCGGGGCGGTAGAACAAAGTGTGCGGGCCTGCTCGCAAATGGCATCAACGACCCGGGAATCTTGATGTCCTATGTTGTGGCTTACAAAACAGGAGCTGAAATCCAGACGTTTACGGCCATCCTCGGTGGTGAAGCGAATCCCGTCTGCCGTCAAAACCCTCAAAGGCGGTTGTTCCGGCTGGTAGCCCCAGGAGTGGAAAAGGTTGTTTACCTCGTAGGCATCCAAATCCTCTTTGGCCGCAGAGATACTGTTTAAATCGATCATTGTTCGCTCCTCTTATTCAATGAAGCTGTCGCCCAAAAGGGTATCTGTGTGAGTAAAAAGTTTCCAAACCACTTCAAAATTTTTAAGATTTAATATCGAGACCGTATATTAACCGGTGATGGAGATATCCCCCAGACCCAGCCTGGTCAACGTTTCTTTTTTGGGAATGCCGTCAGATTGCCATCCTCTGCGGTTATAATAGTCATCAAGCATTTGTTGCAGCTCTTCGGGCCGGGTTATTAATCCCTGGGAGTTGCCCGATGGGATTTCTTCGGTCATGAAGCGCCCGGGTAAACGATCATCCTTTCTCCTCAATCCTTCCCGGCAATTAAAACTTCTTTCAAGGGCATGGATCCGGCATCCGATCTCGGTTAGTTCATCCAGGGTCAGGTCCCATCCGACGGTTTGGTTAATGAGCTCCACATGATCCGGGCCCAGGCTAAAACCGCTGACACCTTCACAGAAACTGCAGACTATCAAGGAATCTCTGATGGCTGTCCAGTTTGCCGTGTCGTAGGCCAGCGCAACTTTCCCGTCAGTTGACTGCCTTTCATCACGATCGAGTCTGTATTCCAGGCTGGGGCGGGCGTCATGGTGGCTGCCACCCCGCGGGGAAACGGCGTAGCCGATACCCATGCACTTAAGGGCCCTGGCGGAGTGGCCCGGGGGTTCCAGTCCCCGTATATGACAGGCGAAATGATCGGAATCCTGGCCGATTTCCTCTGACATGGCCTTCACACCCCGGGCCAGGAAGTCACCGAATCCTTCTCTTTTGGCAACAAGCTGGACACAGCGCACAACGGTGTCTTTGTTGCCAAAGCTGAAGTCTATCCCGCCGGTGTCCTTTGCGGTTAAAAGCCCCCGCTGAAAACACTCCATCACAAAACCGATGGATCCCCCGTAGGAAATCGTATCGATCCCGTAATCGTCACACAGCCGGTCAGCCTCGATTATAGGGTCAAGGTTGTCGACACCGCAGTTTGAACCCAGGGCAAAAAGTGTCTCGTATTCGGGCCCTTCCGTCATCACAGCAGGTTTTTTTAAGGATCGCACGGCCTTGACACATCCCCCCAGACTGCAGGCAAAACAGGCCCAGTGTCGGATGAAATGCTTTTCCAGAAGACGATCTCCGCTGATGTTTGCGGCCTTGTCCCAGGTCTCCTGCTGCCAGTTATGGGTGCCTAAACCGCCGACTGCATTGATCGGTTCAACCAGGAAGGGCGTGCCGATATCAATAAAGTTTTTCAGTCCCAGGAATTTTTCCTTTTTTTGTTTATAGCTTTTTAACAACCCTTTTATATCCGCCACCCGGATATCCTTAGTGCCGCGGACAGAGACGGCCTTCAGGTTCTTGGATCCCATTACTGCACCGGTCCCTCCTCGACCGGCGGCTCTTCTGCCGGCGATACAGCAGGCCATGGGCACCAGATTTTCTCCAGCCGGTCCACAGCACACCGAGCTTATACCGGCTCCCAATCTATCCACCAGGCTGTCTTGCGCATCCGTTGTGATCATACCCCTTAGCTCTTCGGCCGGGACCAATGTTGCCTCGTCGTCATCACAAAAAAGCACAACCGGTGTGGGTGATTTTCCAAGAATAACCAGCATGTCACGCCCGGACTGCTTTAAGCGGGCACCAAATTCGCCGCCAAAATAACTGTCCATGAAATATCCTGTCAGCGGCGATTTGGTGACGATGCCAGTGCGACCGCTGCCGTGTGCCAGCGTGCCGTTCAATGGGCCCGTGCAGAGGATTAGCACATTTTCGGGGCCCAAAGGATCGATTCCCTGCGGTAGGCGATCGTATAAGAGGCGGGCGGCAAACCCATTTCCCCCCAGGAATTTTCTGGCAAAAGTTTTCTGGATGTCCTCATCCCAGATTTTTCCGGAAGTCAGATCCACGTATGTGATTTTGCCGG
This sequence comes from uncultured Desulfobacterales bacterium, assembly GCA_947259865.1. Next base: position 3,527 of record CAMYNZ010000136.1, read on the forward strand.
CATAGCCTTTCATACTTGCACCTCTTTAACACTCAAAGCCGCCCTGGGGCAGGCGTCGACACATTGTTGAACAGACCCGCCCCCGCATAGGTCGCATTTATATATGATGCTGTCGTCCGGATGCACAAAGATGGCGCCATAGGGACAGGCACTGACACAAATCTGGCACCCGTCGCATTTTTTGCGATCGAATTGTACAATTCCTTTATTAGTGTCAACGTCTAACGCCCCTGTGGGACAGGCATCCACGCACTCGGCATCATCTTTTTGGCGGCAGATATTGGCCTTGAACGGTCCGTACCAGATCGTAGGTGCAATGCGCAGCCTGGCTTTCAAGGGGTTGAAGACTTTTTGCCAGGTACCGGAGCAAACCAGTTGACAGACTTGACAACCGACGCATTTATCAGCATCAAAAGCGATATATCGCATGGGTATCTTTACTTCTTTTTGAGTTCCTTCAATAGTTCTGTTAAATACTTCTCTCTTTCCTGAAACATTTCAATGACTTTTTCTCGCGGTATGACCCTACGGGGACTGCCGCTGGCCTTCATTTTACTGATGACTTTCTTGTCCCCGAACATTTTCGGGAATTTGGCAGCACAGGCGTTGATAATTTCCTGGGAAACACCTTTGGGGAATGCCACTCCTCGGAAATTGACGCTGGAGTCGTCCACATCAACACCCATTTCTTTGAAGGTTTTCACATCCGGTAAGAACTCGTGGCGCTGAAGATCGGCAACGGCCAAAATCTTGATTCGATCCTGGTTGCGGAAAGCATCGGAAAGGTTATTAAAACCGGCTTTGACTTTTCCGGCCACAACCGATTGCATGGCCGGGACGCCGCCCTTCTCCGGAATATAAGTTAACCGAATACCCGCTGCTTTTTGAAATTGTAACAGGGCGATGTGATGCCCCACAAACATTCCGGCACCACTGACCGTTATTTTCCCCGGGTTTTTCCTGGCATAGTCGACCAAATCCGGCATCGTATTGAAAGGGCTATCTTTGGGTGCAATCAGCACGGCAGGATCTGCCCCCCAATTGGCGACCGGTTCGAATTTGTGAATATCATACTTGGTTTTGTACACAATTGACTGCGCAATAAAGTGCGGCACGTTATATGCCAGCATCGTATACCCGTCTTTAGTGCCCTTTTCAACACTCCAGTTCCAGCCCACCTGTCCGCCGGCGCCGGGCTTATTAATAATTACGATCGGCTGCCCTAAATATTTCTCGAGCCCCGCCATCATGGTGACAATTCGAGCCTGAAAATCGGTGGCCCCTCCCGGTGAATAGGCGACAACCATACTGATGGGCGATTTAGGATAATCCTCCGCGGACGCGGCACTCACACCAATAATCAAGACTCCCAACAAAGAGACCAGTATTACCCTTATAAATAGATTCTTCTTCATGTTCCCTCCTTTCGATTGAAACGGGTTTTGTTACATTGGCATTAAGGGCCGATTTTAAAAAAACAGCCCCTTGGGTGTCTGAACCACTAGCAGCTTGTTAAACAAAACAAACAAGATCACCGTAAAGATAAGTGCACCGCCGATCCGCATAACGCTTTTGCGCAACGTAAGGTCTTTTCTCCCCAAAATGAAGGTAACGATTATATAAAATAAAAACGCCGACACGTAAAACCCGAGTTTCTCCATCACCACAAAATAGACCACAATCATAATAAAACAGCCGATCAACGTTCCAAAAGGAAAATCTTTGGCGGTACCCGCATCTCTTTGCGTATTTTGCCGATCTTCGATGTGGTCACTCTGAAGTACCGGTCTTCCCCCCCTTTGTTTGATGATGATGGTTTGAATCAACAACACCAATCCAAGGCCACCCATGATTGTAATCACCACTCGCGGAAATGAAGCCGCAGCCGGCTCATCCATCAGCGATAATGAAGCATACAGCGCAATGGATCCGACCAGTAAAATCAATGAAACCAAGAGATCTTTTTTCAACCTTAACGCTCCTTCGCTTTTTTAAAGGCCCTTATCTCCCCGTAAATACTGTAGCCGATGGAAGCCGCACACAGCAAAATTATGATGATATTCATCGGTCCCGTAAAAAAATAATTAAAGACGCCGATGTCGGTTTCGGCGATGAGTTTTCCCTTCAAAAAGTTATCCTCGGCAATCGGACCCAGGATAATACCCAGCACCACCGGTGCGGCTGAGAAACCGAATTTATTGCCGATATACATCAGAGTGCCCAGGGCGAACATGACGATGACGTCAGCAAAACTATTCTGAACACTGTAAGTTCCAAAAACCGCCAGAACAGTCACTGCCGCTATCATATACAGATTGGGCACGCTCATCACCCTATAGGAGTAGCGCGACATGGTTAGCCCGAAAATACACATCGCAAATTGCGCCAGGACCAGGCTGGCGATAAACGCATAGGTAATCGAAGCATTATTTAAAAAGAGGTCCGGACCGGGAAAGAGACCGTGTATCAGTAGCCCTCCTAGCAAAACCGCTGCCGTTGGACTGCCGGGCACACTTAAGGTAAGCAGGGGAATCAATGAGGGTCCCACCATTGCATTGTTGGCCGATTCGGCAGCAACCACGCCTTCAGGATTGCCTTTGCCAAAGCTTTCTGTCTTTTTGGAAAATTTACGGATTTGATCATAAGCAATCAGACCCGATACCTGACCCCCGGCCCCGGGAATCACACCGATAATCGTACCCACAATAGATCCGATCGTTAGCGCTTTGCCCATCTTCAAATTTGCGATAAAGGTTTTAAGCAGAATACCTTTTTGCGGTTTGTAGTCCGGCCTTTCGATCTGAATGTTCAGTTTTTCGACCAGGGAAAACACCTGGGGAATGGCAAAAAGGCCGATGAGGGCCGGGACGATGGCTACTCCGCCGGTGAGTACATCATGAAAAACAAACCTGGGTACTCCCAGGATGGGACTATAGCCAATTGTGCTGATGAGAAGTCCGAACATCCCGCCAAATAGTCCCTTGGCGATGGAACCGGAAGCCAGCCCCGCCATTACCGTGATCCCGAAGATGGCCACCCAAAACATTTCTGAAGGACCAAATTTAAGGGCAATTTTGGCCAACGGTGGCGTAAAAAGAACCATGACAAGCATACCGAAAAGCCCGCCGATCAATGAGCTGATAAAACACATGTACAGGGCCATTTGAGATTTGCCCTGTTTGGCCATGGGGTGACCGTCCAGCAATGTGGCAATATTGGCCGGCGCTCCGGGGATATTGATCAAAATGGCGGATATGGCCCCGCCGGCCACAGTCGAAGTATACACCGCACCCAGAAGAATTAAGCCGGTGATAGGATTCATATGGAAGGTGAAAGGGACTAAAAGAGCGACAGCCATTGTGGGACTTAACCCGGGGGTGGCACCCAGAATCAATCCGCCGATGACACCCAGAATCAACGTCAGAATATTTACAAAGGTGAGGGCCAGAGGAAAATACTCTATCAATTCAAGCATGCGCGTTTTCTCTTTTTGTTTAAACCGAGGTTGAGCGTCTAAGAGTTCAACGTTCCGGGTTGAAAAACCCCAGACAGCTCGTATCAAAGGGATCGTGTCTTCATCTTGTTATAAATCCGTTTCACCCAATGGGGTATGACGGGTATACCAGATCTTGATTCATATTGTGAGCCGTATCAATCGGTTGTAACCTTTGAACCTTGAACCCTGAACCTTGAACCGCTCAGTTTAGGTTAAAACATACTGTGGGTTAATTCATGGATTGGACGTGCCTTCCTCCTCTTCAGACTGGTTCACCATATCAGGCAGCTTTAGACGTTGAATTTTCCCGGATGGACCTTTGGGGAGTTCCTCCACTACCTTGATAACTTTGGGGGTCTTGAAATCTCCCAGCGCTTCACGGCAAAATTCCTCTAAATCTTCTACCGTACATTCACAGTCCTTTTTTAAAACGCAACAGCAAAGAATCTCTTCGCCATATTCGTCATCGGGGATTCCCACCGCGGCAGCATCCTGTATGGCCGGGTGTTTGTATAAGGCTTCATCTATTTCGCGCGGAGCGATATTTTCTCCGCCTTTGATGATCAACTCCTTGATGCGGCCGGTGACAAAAACAAATCCGTCATCATCCATATAACCCAGGTCACCGGTATGCAGCCATCCGTCATGTTCGAGGGCCTCGGTGGTTTTGTCCGGTGCCTTGTAATAGCACTTCATCACATTATCGCCTTTGATCATAATCTCGCCCTGGGTGCCCCGGGAAACTTCCTGGCCCTCTTTATCAATTATTTTGGCTATGTTTCCCACCGCCTGCCCGGGAGAACCGTATTTGCGCTGTGCGGGATCCATGGGGTTGGAGAAAACCGGTGCCGCGGTCTCGGTCAGACCCATCGTTTCAATGATAGGCACCTTGAATTTATCTTCGAAGGTTTTGTGCAGGGACGGGGGTAGGGCCGAAGAGGCTGATCGCCCAAAGCGCAATTGTTGGAGATGAAGCTTTTTCCCCTCTGTGTCCGTTGAACTGGTCAAGAAGGAAATAATTGTCGGCACCACACTAAACCAGGTACAGTGATATTCGGAAATGAGTTCCCAAAAGTCAGAAACACTGAACCTGTGCGGCATCACTACACTGCTGCCGCTTACCAGCGGGGTCACGGCGGTTACGACTTCACCATTAATGTGATAAAGGGGCAAAGAACAAAGCGCCCGATCTTGCGGGGTCAGTTCGTGAGCCAGGGTGGTGTATTCACCGCCGGCAACCATATTTTTATGAGAAAGAATTACCCCTTTGGGGAGGCCGGTGGTACCGGACGTGTATAACAGCAGCGCATCATCTGCCTCATCAACTTCCGGTAACGATACGCCGGAAAGATCCGTGTCATCCGCAAACAGTCGTTGGGCATCATTGTCGATCTGAATCAGCTCGATAGGACGATCGAGCTTATGGGCTGCTTTCTCCAGCCGCTCTTTCTGATCAGCGGTGAAAAAAACGAGTTGGGTGTCGGAGTGTTCCATCACATACTCGAGCTGGGAAGGCTGGGACAGCAAATTTAGCGGGGCAACCACCAGACCGGCATACATGGTGCCCAGAAAAATTTTGGTTGTCTGGTACCCGTTGCCCAGCATGAAAGAAATTTTATCGCCTTTTTGCAGGCCTTTTTTATACAGGTATTTTCCCAGTTGGATGGAATCGTGTTTAAGTTGGGCATAAGTCAAACTTAAATTGGGCTCCGGAGCGAACATGTATACCTTGCCCGGCTCATTTTCGGCTTGCATATCGATATAATGCTTGATGGTTCGCAATGCCTGGCTCCTTTTTTAGGGATTTATCAGCAACGTCGAGTAATCAAAATTTTGGATTCTGGAATTCGGAGTTTAGATTTAAGGAATTTTGTCATGTTAATAAAGAATGTTACAGCGGAGCATTCTGCGAATCCCCAATCCAAAATCCAAAATTAAACATCCAATCCACCACCTTGGTTCTAGCCCGCATATTCGAATCCAATCTCAAAGGCCTTACGGTTGCGGTCGTGAAATTTCGGAATTACCGCCAGCCGCAAACAGCGGGGTGTCGAAATGATCCACTGAAAGTTGCTTGGCCGGAAATTCCTTTTGATTGCATTTGAGGGTGTCATCAATTTTCTCGACAAATGCCGGGTCATAGATGATGAGTCCTTCATCGGCCACCGTGTCCTTGAATCGGTTGTAAGCGGCACTTGACAGTGCAATAAAATAGTCCGGGTTCTCGCACACCGGGCTGTCGATAATTTCTTTTGAAAGAACCACCTGGCTGCGGACATAGCCGCCCCGCATTTCGGTCCCGTGGCTTTTAAGCATGCTTACGTGAAGGTTCTGTTTGACGCCGGTCTCACCAACAATCTGACCGAGGCGCACCACCCCTTGACCGCCAAATCCACTGGCCACAAATTCGATTCGTTCTTTCATATCTTTCCTGTCCTCCTGATTTTCTCGACGGTCTCCCAGACAAATTCGTTAAATTCAGGCCTCGAATTGCTGTCATCATGCCATACACCGGTGGCCCAAATCGTATCCTCTTTTTCCTCACCCAACGGTGCCGCATGTCCCTGGATCCACCTGAAGATGTTGACCTGATTGCGTGACCCGAGTTGACGCGATGCAAAATTGGTGGGACACGGGTAGGGCATATGCACCAAGGAGAACCCTTTGTTTTGGATGGCCTTTTTTATGGTCTCCACGGCCCAGACGCCGTCCATCGACACATGACGGGCCAAAAAAGTTGCTCCGGCACCCTTGAGGATCTCCAACACATCCATGCCATCACTCATCAGGTTGGGCTCAAACATACCATAGGGGCTGCTGTCGGTCTTGCTTCCTTGCGGCGTCGTCCAGCCATACTGGCCCCCGGTGGATTGATACCCCAGGTTATCATTTACAATTACGGTCATATCGGCATTGCATCGGGCGGCATGGATCAGATGAGCAATCCCGATTCCAAAGGCATCGCCGTCACCGACGGTTAATATGATCTTCTTTTCAGGAGGCATGGCAATACGCAGCCCCCTGGCAATGGCATACACGCGCCCGTGGGTTCCGGCAAAACCATCGCCTTTCCAGGTGCCAAAGGTCTGACGGCCGGCACATCCGATAGAAGCCCCCCAGACAATATCAGCGACCTCAAGCCCCAGCTCTTTAATGGCCTGCACCACAATTTTATGGTTCATTCCCAGTCCGCACCCCGAGCAGGCCGTGCTCGGAATTTTACGCGAACGCAAATAGGTCGAAGTCAATTCGCTTGACTGATAATCCATTTACCATTCCTCCAATTCCCACCCTTTGCGGGTAAGGGGTTCGTCTTTAAGGATTTTTTCAAATGCTTCGATTAAACCCGATAGCGTGGGCAGATCTCCACAGGAACCCAAAAAATTAACTTTCGAATCTTTGGGAACCGCCCGCTGTACTTCACGGACGAGCTGCCCGTCCCAGTTTAGCTCTACGATCAGGTATTTGGTTTTGCGGCTGAAGTGCTCCTCGGGGAAGGGCCACAGGTTGATCAACCGCAGGGCACCCACTTTTAATCCCTGCCGTCGCGCCCGGGTGACGGCCGTATTGACCACCCGAGAGGGCGTTCCGTAGGATACGACCACCAGATCCGGATCATCGTCCATATATTTTTTTTCATAAAGTTGGTTAAAAACATCCCTGTTATTGCGAACCTTGTATATGAGGCGATAGGCATGCTTGTGATGGGCCTCTACTTCTTCAATATCGTATCCCTCTTCCGTAGGTGTCCAATCCGAGCACAGAGCACCCGTATTGTGTCCCAGAACCACCGGCGGGATATCCAGTTCATCGGTGGCAGGGTAGAACTGCGGTCCCTGACAGATCTCTCGGGGCCGGGTGCGGTAGCCCATTTCCTGCATCTCGTTTTCGTTTTCGGGAACACTGATGTCTTCGAATCCATCGGTGATAAGCTGGTCGGCGAGCACCGAGACGGGCATCCGAAACCGTTCCGACAGATAAAACGCCTCCACCGTCATGGCCATGCACTCCTGGGCCGAATTGGGGGCCAGGCAGATGGTCTCGAAATTGCCGCCCTGGGTCGGATAGCGCATCAGGTAAAACTCCCCTTGCCCGGGGGCTCCCGTAATCCCACTCACGGGGCCCACTCGCCCCGAATTGAGGACCACCAGAGGCGTCTCACAACCCAATGCCCATCCGTAGGGATCAGCATACAATATAAATCCCGGACCCGAGGTTGCCGTCATGGCTTTCATCCCCCCCAGGGCTGCACCAATACACATGTGCATAGCTGCACACTCATCTTCGGCCTGGAGATAAACACCGCCAATCTGTGGAAGTCGCTGACTCATCGACTCGGCCAGTTCGGTAGCCGGTGTAATGGGGTATCCGGCAAAAAAAGTGCATCCCGCCAGAATCGCACCCTCGGTGATCGCAAAATTCCCGGTTTCCAAATATCGTTTCATTTATTAAAACCTCCTGTTTTTTCAGCCGGTCACTTCTTTGATGTCGATCGCAAAATCAGGACAGGCAAAATAGCACTTAAAGCATCCGCAACACCATTTTGAGGATTTAACTTCCTCGGGTCGGTAGCCCTTGGCATTAAAATAATCGGCCGGTCCGAAAACCTGCATACCGCAAACCTCGGCACAGTAACCGCATTCTTTGCAATGCTCCGTATTGAGAACCACCTCAAATTGTCGGGCATCGCAATTCAAACAGCGGTGGGTTTCAGCCGCAATCTGCTGGTCCGTGAGGCCCAATTCCACCTGGTCGAAGCCTGCCGTGCGTTCCCAGGCCTTGCGCAGTGCCATTTCATTGCGCGGTCTAACCTGTCGATCCAACTCGGGAATCAGGATTTCTTTTTGGGGCCTGAC
>CAMYNZ010000137.1 GCA_947259865.1 uncultured Desulfobacterales bacterium
TATGGTTAGAAGTAGTTTCAAAACCCCATCTAAGGCCCAATAACTGCGTTGCAAACCTCTTCAAAATGCTCACATACTACCGTGTATGCTGCGCTTTTTCATCGGTTTGCGCCTTGCTCTTGGGCCTAATCTGAGGTTTTGAAACCACTTCTAGGCCCCGGGGGACATCTCCAGAATCTCCCGAATCTTTCGGGACAACTGGACCGTGTTAAACGGTTTCTGAATAAATCCATCACAGCCGCGTTCCATTATCTTTTCCGCCTGCCCATTTAAACTGTAACCACTCGAAAGCAACACCCTGGCTTGCGGATTGATCTCCTTTATCCGGTCGAAGACATCCCCGCCGTGCATATGCGGCATTATCAAATCCAATAGGACCAGATCGATGCCGCCAGGACGGTGGCTGTATATTTTCAAAGCCTCATCTCCGCTCTTTGCCGGCACAACTTCATACCCCAGGCCTTCCAGCATCCTTTTGCCGATGTTCACAACCAGTTCTTCGTCATCCACCAGCAACACGGTTCCGGAACCTTTCAAGGCAACTTCAACGGGTTCCTTTTCCTCTGTCACCGCCTTTTTGTATGCCGGCAGATAAACGTTGAAAGTAGTGCCATGTCCCGGTTCACTGTAACAATTTATCAGGCCGCCATGATTTTTGACGATACCGTATGCCGAAGCCAACCCCAATCCGGACCCCTGGCCCACTTCTTTTGTTGTGAAAAACGGCTCAAATATTCGCTTCTGGATATTTTTATCCATTCCAATGCCGTTGTCGGTAACAGAAACCTTGACATAGTTGCCGGGCTCCACATGATAGGGTTTCGTTTTAACATAGTCGCCATCGAGGGTTACATTTTCAGTCTCGATGTAAAGATCGCCCCCATGGGTCATTGCTTGCCAGGCATTTACATAGAGGTTCAGCAGCACCTGCTCTATCTGCCCGACGTCGACATTGACCATCCATATGTCTCTTAACTTTTCGAGATGTATGTTTATCTGTTTTCTGGTACGGCCAAAAATCTGAGATGTTCTATTGACAACCTTATTCAGGCCGGTCGGTTTGACCACATACTTGCCGCCTCTGGCAAAACCCAACAGTTGTTTGGTGAGCCTGGCCCCGCTCTTGACGCAGCGTTCTATGCTTTTAATATTTTCGTGGAGAGGATCCTCCGGTTTCAAATCCAGAATCATGACAGAAGCATTTCCCTGGATTCCCATGAGCAGATTGTTGAAGTCATGGGCGATGCCGCCGGCCAGGGTACCGATGGACTCCATTCTCTGAGATTGCAGAAACTGGCTCTCCAGCTTTTTCTGGGCGCTTATATCTCTGAGAAAATTCAGGGCGGCGATTCTATTTTCCCAATTAATCAAGGCGGCATTGAGTTCCACCCAGATTTCCCGGTGATTGCGATTGACAAGTTTAAAAGTATATGAATTGGGGACATTATTGCCTTTTAATCGTTTTTTATACCACTGGACCACGTTGTCTCTATCCTCCGGATGGATGTATTCGAAAAAGGGAATCCGGTCTAAATCTATTTCCAAATCAGTGCTGATTTTTCTGGCCTTGGGGTTTGGAAAGGTGACTTTGCCGTCCTGAATGATAAAAATTGCATCATTTGCATTTTCCACCAGCAGGCGATATTTTTCTTCTGATTCACGGTAGGCGATTTCAGATCGCTTGCGTTCTTTGACTTCAGCCACAAGTTTTCGGTTGGCATCGACCAGTTCGGATGTTCTCTCCTTCACCAGGTCTTCCAGATGGTCACGATATTCTTTTAATTCCTCTTCTGCCTGTTTGAGATTGTTGATGGTGTACTGGGCATGGGAACCAAAAAATACAAAAAGGCAAAGGACAATTATGCGGATGTAGATTTCGTATAAATCCGGTCCGATCATCTGGGCAATTAAATTAAATCTGTCGGAAAAGAAAAGATGCATAAAGGTGTCGAGAGCCCAGTAAGCGGTAGCAACGAAAATCCCGATAATCACCATGGAATTAAACTTACTGTTTGGATCAATGCTTTTTTTCAAATTGATAATCGCTGACATATGTCACTCCCAAATTGACGGTCAATTGCACAAACAAAACGCTTTTGTTAGCTGATATTATTTGATATAATATGCTTTAAATTTTCGTTTCCTCAAAAAATGTCGCTGAGATTTGGCTTTATTTGAATGCTGTCAGGTGTCATAATGTTCAGGCCGATCGAAGGCCATAATTCTTGACAAATCCTGATGATTATGAGTTAATTAGTACGTTTATGGCGCTTCATCAAATTTTTGAATTTGCAACAAAACGTGAAACTTTTTCGATAAATATCAGATTATTTAGGGGTTTGAAGCAGCCGCCCCAACGTCTATCTAATAATTACGAGCGAAAAAGTCAAACCGATCTGTCAAACAGCATCGGATTGGTCAGGTAATACATAGTGAGCACAGTTTAATCTGTGTAATATCCGGCATTTAAATATATTGCAAATCTTTTGTTATCCATCTTGTGATTGGATACCATATGGAGTCAGCAGCCGGGACCCAATCTTGTTATGACTAAAATGGCCTGATCGCCTGTCTCGGAGACAGTGGAATTGTTATCCGCAAGATTCACCCGAGACAGGCATATCATTTTAAGAGCAGAGTCAACGAACATACTGCAGATGGGGCGGGATGGATTGAACTTGCCTGCCAGAGATCTCCGGCAGGCTAATCCGCCAGAGTACTTTGGCGTGTTTATGCGCCAGCGCACTTTGGCGCATTTCTCCGCTCCAAACGGACAATGGCAAATGCACCTGGATGCATTAACCGGTGCACCAACCGGGTACAAAGCACTCGGTTTGCGGGGCAGGAATCAAAAGATCGCCAATATCAATTCGGAGAGCAGCTTTGGCAAAACACAATGAGATTTCTTCCACGGAAAGGCTTCTGGATCTAATTCGAAACAACAGTGATGAGGAAGTCGAGACCGCCGAAACTGCATCTCGGAAGTCTTCCACGCATCGAATTACATCGTATCTAAAGCAGTCCATGGCTTTGAAAAAATCCATCACCGTCGGTGTGGATATCGGCCACGATGAGCTCAAACTGGCCAAAATAAGACATTCATCCTATCATAAACCAGAGCTGGTTGATTATTTGAGAGTTTCCTATGAACCGAATGTAAACCCCAATGATCCCGAGTTTTCCCGATTTTTAAAATCCACCCTCAGCCGCTTCTGCGGCACCAACAAGAAAATAGAACTCTGGAGTAATATTTCTTCAGCACGGGTAGAAATACGCTATACAAAAATTCCTAAAGTGCCTGCCAAACAGATTGCCAACGCGGTCTACTGGTCCCACAAGAGGGTTGCCCCCCACAATGAAAAAGAATCCGTTTTTGATTATGAAATATTGGGCGAAACCAAGGACGCCGGGGCCTCAAAATTGGAGGTGATTTCCTTTACGGCTCCCAAACGGGAGGTGCAAAATCTCAAAGAAATCTTTTCCAAAAGCGGTTTTCCACTAGCGGGCATTGCCATCGTACCTTTTGGGGTTCAGAATCTTTTGAGAACCCATTGGATTGATTCCAGGGTTAAGAACCTATCCAGCCTGTACATCGGCCGGGATTGGTCCCGGATAGACATATTTTCTGGCGGAAACCTTGTGATGTCGCGCGGTATAAAAGCCGGCATAAAAACAATGGGCGCCGCCATAAGGGGTGAACTGGATGACAGCGGGCCTGATCTTACCCTGGAATTACCAGAACCAGAAGACCTGGTAGAAACCGCACCCGTCGCTGATAAGTCGCACATTGATGCCGAGCAGGCTGAAAAGATATTTTTCGGTCTTATTCATGATGCCTCTCCCATGGCAACGGAGGATACGGGTCTGGAACCGGCCGAAGAGGAAGTCTTCAAAATGATGATGCCTGCCCTGGAACGCCTGGTACGGCAGGTGGAAAGAACTTTTGAATACTTTACCGCCAACTTTGAAAACGAGCGTGTTGAAAAAATTTATATCTCCAGCGGCATACGCCCCCATAAACGCATCGTTGACCACATCGGCGACCAGTTGGGTCTGCCACGCGATACCATTGATCCGTTTGCGGCCAAGCCCGGTTTTTTAGGTGACATCACAGGTCCCGCCTCGGCAACTGAGAGGAGTTCCTTCGCACCGGCCATGGGCATGGCCCTTTCCAATAACACCCTTACACCGAACTTCCTGTATACCTATCAGGAAAAAGCAAAAACAGGCAGCAGCCGTCGCCTGGGTCGAATTGCCGTAGCCGGGTTCATTTTGCTGCTGGTTGTGTGTGTTGGATTTTACTACTGGCAGGGTGAAGTGATTGCTCAGAAAAGTTCCGAAATCACCCAGCTTCGTTATCAATTGAACAGATTTCAGCCACAGGTTGATCAAAATATGATTCTTAATCTGGTAGGTCAAAAAAAGGAAAAAAATGAGATCTACAGAGAATTCAGCAAAAAATATCTGGGAATTGTCGTACTGAGGGAAGTATCGAATATAACCCCATCCACAATACGTTTGCTAAACATTACCATGCAGCTGGGTAATAGACCGGGCAATATTGATGAGAATTTCGAAAAAAAATTGATTTTGGAGGGCATCGTTTTAGGGGATCGGACGGCCTTTGAATCCGCTTTGGCCGAATATCTGATAAAACTTAAAGAATCGCCTTTGTTCGACCAACCGGCTATCGATAAAAAATCTCTGGAGTTATACCTGAACAGCGAGGTTCTGCGTTTTACTGCCCAATTGAAATTATCTAAGTGACGGACAAAAATGGCTCGAATTACACTTTCTAGTTTACCGACAAAAACCCTACTGTACCTTCTGATTTTCGGAGGCGGTATTGCAATATTTGTGTTGATGGTAATTCTACCGGCTCAAAATACGGCCAAGAATCTGGACCAGGAGATCGAAAAAATTAACGGCCGGATTACGGAACAAAAAATTCTCAACCCGGTATACAAAGGACTGAAAAATAAATCCGCGATTACCCCTCCCGAGGGGTTAATCATGCCTAAGAAAGAAAAACTGGACAGAGGCGATATCCAGAAAATCACCAGAATTTTTCAGGAAATAACGGATGACAGCGGACTCAGGTTGGCAGAACTGCGTCCGGATGTTAACACCATACTCAACAATGCTGAATTCTTAAAGGTGGATATCCTCCTGGAGGGAGAGTTTTTCAATTTACAAAATTTTTTGATCCAGGTCTGTCAGCTGCCGTATCTGGAACTCATAGAAGTTATCAAAATCAACCCGGCAAAAAACACAAATCAGTTTGGGCTCCAGGTATGGATGATGCAAGAATAAAGGTTCATTATCAAAATTTTGTCTTTTTGGGTGCCGGCTCGTCCGGTTTGGATAGCTAAATGACAAAACGTGAAAAAATAATCGTTTTTCTCATGGTCATATCCCTGGTATATGGGGTTTGGGTCTTTTTTCTGGAAGGACCGGCTAAAATTGCGCGCACCGAGACCGCCAGTAAACTGGATACGTTCAGCAAGTTTATTATCAGCATTACCGAAATGACCAAAGACGGCCTCACGGAGATTGACGAGTATATCATCGAGAATATCAGCGCCAAATGGACCAAGGATCCGCTGTTGAGCACCAGAAAAGTTAATCCCTGGGATGACGGTAAAGGTGACATCCCGGAAGGCATTTCCTATAACGGATATTTACAGATGGGCAGCCGACACCTGGCGATCATTAACGGTACCGAATATGAAGCCGGAGAAGAGCTGGAAAAAGGGGGATTTACCGTCGGTAAAATTTACCCCAACCGCGTTATTATTATTTTGCGAGGCGGCAAAGTAAAGCACTCAATCCCACTGGAAGAAACACAGTAGGTCCCTCATGAAAAAGTATAATCGCCATAAGATCACATTACTGATTATCTGCGCCATTAGCATTGGGTTGATTTTCGGATGTTCGACCACTGATAAAAAAACTGATAAAAAAGAGGATGATCATCTCTTCTTTGATAAGTGGAAAGCCAAAGCACAAAAGTCAAAGGGCTATTCCCCTTCGAAATCGAAGCCCGCCGTCGAATCGACAGCGGGACAAGCGAAGGTTGCAACCCAGCAGCAACTGGTTGTCGATGTTGAACGGCCGCTGCCGAATCAGAAAATTACCATGAAAATGAAAGATATCGAAGTTGGGGTGCTGTTGCGGGCGCTTTCCCGGGTGGCCAAACAAAATATAATGGTGAGTGATAAAGTCACCGGTAAAATCAACATAAACATCTCTGAAGCTCCCTGGAGCCAGGTTTTCAGGAGTATTTTGCGCACGCAGGGCCTCACCTATGCCTGGGAGGGACAAATTATCCGGGTCATGACGGTTGAGGACATGGAGACCGAATTGAAAAGAGAGTCTCAGCGCAGAGATCTGATAACCGTTCAGCCCCTCGAAACTCGCATTATACAGGTCAATTATGCCGAAGCTGCCAGGCTTCAGGAAAATCTTGAAAATTTCCTTTCCCTAAACAGGGAGGGTGCCAAAATTGGATCTGTCATGGTGGATAATCATACCAATTCCATCATTGTCCAGGCCATTCGCAGTGACATCACAAAAATTGCGGCCGTAGTCGGCAAACTGGACCGGCCGACATCGCAAATTTTGATCGAAGCCCATATTGTTGAAACCACCAGTGACACTGCTCGGGAACTGGGCATCCAGTGGGGCGGACTCTGGAAGGGCTCTTCAGGGGATCAAAACCTGTGGCTGGGTCCCGGTGTCGTCCCCAGCGGTGAAGAATTTCTCTTTACCGACCGCAACGATCCCACCCCGGGTGTACCCATCGAATTTCTGCCGCCGGTCGGAAATATGTTTAATTTTCCGGCAACTCTTGAAGGCGCCGGTATGACCCTGGGATTTTTGTTCCAGGATATTGGCAACCTGGTACTGAGCATGCAGCTTCAGGCGCTTGAAGAAAAGGGCCGGCTCAATATTTTGTCCAGCCCTTCGATTACAACCCTTGAAAACCAGGCAGCCCTTATCGAAAGTGGTTCCAAGGTCCCCATCCAGACCGTTGAAGACGGTGAAGTCAACATCGAATATGTCGATGCGGTCCTAAAGCTGGAAGTGACGCCCCACGTAATCAACAACGAAACGCTGAAACTCAAAATCCTCACCAACCAGGACGAAGTCGATTTCACTCGAACCGTGGCCGGTAATCCGACCATCCTGACAAAAAGAGCGGAAACCACCGTTGTCGTTTTTAACGGTCAAACGACCGTTATCGGGGGATTGAGCAAAGAAACCGCCACCAAATCTGAAAGCGGTGTTCCTTTTCTCAAAGACATTCCCGGGCTGGGCTGGCTTTTTGGCAGTAAAAGTAAAAGCAAAGATATGCAGGAAGTCCTGATCTTCATAACACCCCATGTATTGGAGGAAAAGTCGGATAACCCTAAGCCTGCATCGGCGGAACGCTCAAAGTGGATCAAAGATCTGGTGCCCGAAAATTCCGGCAAGGTAAACGTATTAGAATAATACCCTTTTCGCTCAATCAGGGTAATACTAAACTAAAGCAGATGTATCCACATTCACTCGAACCCTCTTGGCCGTTTATACGGCGTTGCGATCACTTTTAATCTTGGAAGTTTTTGCCAAAACATGGATTATTATAAGATTCTCAAACTCACCAAGGAACCCTTTTCCAATTCACCGGACCCTTCCTTTTTTTATCAGTCCCGGCAGCATCTTGAATGCCTGCAAAAATTAGAGCTCGCGCTGCGGCTGCGCAGGGGTTTAAACGTCATCATCGGTGAGGTCGGTACCGGAAAAACGACTCTCTGCCGTCAGCTTATCCGAAAATTCAGTGACAGTGACCAAACAGAAACCCATCTCATTCTGGATCCCTATTTCAACACGTCCACCGAATTTTTAACGACGGTTGCCAAAATATTTACGGGCACTAAACCACCGAGTGGAACAAACGATTGGCAGTTGAAGGAAATTATCAAGCAGTATTTGTTTAAACAGGGCGTGGATCGACAAAAGACGGTTATTTTGATCATTGATGAGGGACAAAAAATCCCGATCTTCTGCCTGGAAGTATTGCGTGAATTTTTAAATTATGAAACCAATGAATACAAACTGCTCCAAATTGTGATCTTCGCCCAAACAGAATTCGAAAATACCATAAAACAATATGCCAACCTATCTGATCGGATCAATTTGTATCACTATTTAAGACCCCTCAATTTCGGTGACACGCGACAGATGATCAGATATCGCCTTGAAAAATCCAGTGACCGCTACAGGACATACACTTTTTTCAGTTTTCCGGCGCTTGTGGCTATTTTCTTGTCCACCGGCGGTTACCCGCGCAAGATCATCAACCTTTGTCACCGCTGTATTTTAACCATGATTCTGCAAAACAAATCCATGGTGGATTTGTTACTCGTGCGTTCGTGCATTCAAAGAGTTTTTCCCAACCGCACAAGCGGGTTGAAAAAAATTTCGATCGCAGCTGCATTTTTATTTTTGGCAGCCGCGGCTGTGTTCTGGTTCGCCGGCAGCGGGTACCTGAACCTGCCCCGCTCTTTTCAATTAAATAAACCGTCATCATCATTTTATGAAAGCATGAATGCGGCGGTGCCTGCTGAAGTCAAAACGGTACCTTTGGAGGTTGATGCCGCCACGTCTGAGACGGAAGAAAATTCCGCCAATAGCCAGGATGAAAACCCACCCCTGGGCAGCTCTCCGGACACAGCGACTGAAACCGATCAAAGCCTGGCGGATAGCGTTACCCGGCAACCCGCTGATGCATCCGACAACGATAGCCGTTATGAAGATATTTTAGGGCGTATCACCCTGCGACGCAATGAAACCCTTTCCGGACTAATCAAGGAGGTTTACGGTAACTTTAATTTCAAACACTTTAAATCACTCATTTTGGCCAACCCCAACATAGAAGACCCGGATGTGGTTACAATCGGCCAAACCATTCTATTTCCGGCGATTCCGGTAGCGGTCAGCCCGTTGCCCAACAATGTATGGTGGGTCAGT
>CAMYNZ010000138.1 GCA_947259865.1 uncultured Desulfobacterales bacterium
TCGAAAAAATTGCTCCGACCCCTTAGCTAGAAGCTAACCCCTTGAATTTTATGAGCTGCGCATTATAGTGAGGTAGAAAAATGGAAGTAAACCTGATTTATATCACTGCCAAAGATAAAGCCGAAGCCAGAAAAATAGGCAGTGGACTGCTGGAATCAAAACTGGCAGCTTGCGTTAATATTATCGATAACATGAATTCGATGTATGTGTGGGAAGGTAAAATACAGGATGATACAGAAGCCATCCTGATTGCCAAAACTACCGAAGCCCGGGTGCCACAGCTGATAGAAAAGGTAAAAACTCTACACAGCTATGACTGTCCCTGTATTTTGAGCATACCGGTCTCCGGGGGCAATAGAGAGTTTCTCGACTGGATTGCAAATGAAGTGAAGTAAACCCTTGGGCAAGGAGGCCAAAATGAGCCCCAGCAAACATCCCCGACACCACGTATCTGCAGACTCTACCAAAAGAGATGCCACAAAAATGAAATCGGGGGGAGATAAGGAAAAAAAGAAGTTAGAGGTTGTGGTGAAAGGTGATGTTGCCGGGACGGTTGAAGCGGTCAGTGCCAGTCTTGAGGCAATTGAGGTTCCGGATGCGGAGGTCAAAGTTATCCAGGCCGGTATCGGACAGGTATCAAAATCCGATATTCTTATGGCTCAAACCGGAAGCAAGCTGTTAATTGGTTTCAACGTCGATGTTATTTCCAAGCTCCAGTCTGAAATTATGAATTACGGGATTGAAATCCGGCTGTATGATACGATTTATCGATTGACCGAAGATGTCCGCAAGATCGCCAGCAACCTGTTTGCCAAAGAACCCAAAGAAAAAATTACCGGCAAAGCCAAGGTCATTGCCACATTCAAAGGGGGCCACAAGGGCATCATCCTCGGCTGCGAGGTGTTGGAAGGTGTCCTTGAGCGAGGCAAAGACTTTCGCGTTATTACAGCCATGGGTCCTGCTTATTTTGGGAAAATTGGATCGCTCAGGATTGAAAAAAATGCCGTAAAAACTGCCAAACCCGGCCAGCAGGTGGGACTGAGCATCCAGGGCTGGAAAAAAGGTAAGATCGGTGACTGGGTAGAAAGTTGGGAAATCATATATCCCGAAGGCGGCGGGCCCTGGCAGCCGCGAAGCGGCATATTCCGATTTACAGGTGGCTAGATCCAAGCTAACACCCGGAAGAGAAAACATCAATCTTAAACAACATAACTTCTCTCCATTTTCTATCTCCAATATCGTCAGCACCCGAATTTGCTGTCATATCCGTTAGACAATCAACGCCTGCTGCTAGACTCCCACATTTGACTTCCCCGTTCTTATTCATATATATGAGAATTTAAGAAGTATTTTAGCAGTTTGATTCGCCACAGTTCTTTGGCGGACTGCGGGGAGCTTCATTATGAACCCATTAAAACACTTTTTTTTACAAATTTGTAAGCGAAGGGGGCTTTTTTGATATGCCTGGAAAGAGAGTGAAAATTAAACCAGTCGACAGAAGATACAGTCACCTGCCTGCAAGAGTCGCCAGGGTCGTCCATGACCAGCAAGATGTAAGCGAACGCCTCATCGGCTGGTTTCAGTTGTCTGTGGTAATCCTTTGGGGGATTATTTATACTGTTTCACCGAAGACATTTTCCACTGATACCACCTTTACGCTGGTTCCCTGGGTACTGTCGGTTTATCTTCTTTTAACGTTTGTCAGACTGTATATTGCCCATCGCAGCAGCATGCCCGCCTCCATGCTCTATACTTCAGTTATTCTCGACATGACACTTTTGCTGGCAACGATCTGGACATTTCACCTTCAATACCAGCAGCCTGCCACGTTTTATTTAAAAGCGCCAACCCTGGTGTATGTTTTTGTTTTTATCGCCCTGCGCGCGCTTCGTTTTGAGGCCCGCTATGTTATCACAGCCGGAATTGTAGCGGCTGCCGGCTGGCTATTACTTGCCTTTTACGCCATGGTTGCATCGGGCGGTATGGGGATGATTACGCGTGACTATGTCGATTACATGACATCCAACAGTATTCTAATCGGAGCAGAAGCGGATAAGATTATCACGATTCTGACCGTAACCGCAATACTGGCCGTAGCCATTACCCGGGCGCGCAGATTATTGGTTCGAGCAGTCGCTGAAGGCACAGCAGTGCATGACCTTTCACGCTTCTTTCCACCTGAAATTGCAAAAAAGATCACAGCTGCTGAGCACGCGGTGAAGGCAGGCCAGGGCCAATCACGCAATGCCGCTATACTAATGACCGACATTCGAGGTTTCACCCGTATGGCCGCGTTAATACCACCGGATGAATTGATGAATATTCTGGCAGATTATCAATCAAAATTAGTCCCCATCATCCAACGCAATGGTGGCAGCATCGATAAGTTTATGGGGGATGGCATAATGGCCACTTTTGGCGCCTCGGTCACCACGAACACCTTTTGTGCAGATGCTCTAAGAGCCGTAGACGAAATTATGGCCGTCACAGGAGTTTGGCAGACTGAATGCCAGGCTCTCGAAAAACCGGTTCCCTGTGTCGGTGCTGCCGTCACAACCGGTCGCATTATCTTCGGAGCGGTGGGAGATGCCACCCGTCTGGAGTATACCGTAATTGGAGATGCGGTGAACCTGTCCGCCAAACTGGAAAAACACACCAAAAAAGAGGGAGTCCGGGCGCTTTGTGCGGATAATGTTTATCAGAAAGCCCTCTCACAGGGCTATCAACCACCCGGTAAAAGAACAAAACTGACCCACCGCAAAGTTGAAGGAGTCGCAGAACCAGTCGATATAATGGTTATTGGCACCTGAAACAGGATTAGAGGCCCCATTTATTCCCGGCTAAAGGTGACTTCTAAACCACGCCAGAGGCGGGCAAGCCTCAGATTAGGCGATAGAAAAAGAGGCACACCTTAATCAATACAATCAGACGTGTTATCCCACCTATGCGGGGGCGCAGATTTGGGATAGCCGGTTTGTCCCGCTTACAGCGGGATTGAGCCCATTCAAAACGGAATGCTAACGCGTTCAGGGGTCGGGGCAATTTTTGCGACGATAAGATGCCGGGTTGTTGCCTGCCAAGCCGAACAGCGGCAACAGCCTTACATTTTACGGCTGGCTGTTTACAACTCTCACTCAAACAAGGCTTGGCTCCGTGGTTTGCCTTTTCAGGCGGCAATAGTCCTCTGTTCATTAAAAGCACCGGGGCGATCATCTTGTGGTCGCAAAAAATGCTCCGACCCCTTAACTAATTTTTGCCAGCCAACGGGCCAACGGGCACAACCTTTTGTCAGGAAAGCTTTCGGGCGGCCTCATGCATTAACCTGCTGATTGCCATTTTTTGGGGACATCTTTTTTCTGCCGTTGAATAGTCGGTCGTCGTTACTTTTTGTCTGATAGCTGCTGAAATTTTCCTGTAACCGACCACCGCCCTTTCATGATCCCCGTAACTGCGGCTGTACATGAGATATCGCATGATATCTCCGATGGGAATCGAAGCAGCAAGTGTCGATTCACATATATGGGTGCAACCGGCACAATAATCCGAGCAGTTGTCAGCTGCGTATTGTTTCAACAATTCCATATCCACCGCAGAAAGGGTGGTGGTGTTCATTGCGGCAGCCGCATTGGACATGAGCAGTGTCATGTTGGGAATTTCGGAACAGATACTGGCGATTTGTGGATTCTCCCAGATCGCTTTGAGTTTGGCCTGTCCCTCGGTAAATCCTTTTTCTAAAAAGCGGCCCGCGATTTTAAGCTCGGCATCCGTATTGGTTTTTACCGCTCCACCGCCCTGGGTTTTCATCGCGGTCAGTCCGATGCCGGCTTTGGCGCAGGCATCCACGGCGGCGCGCATACGATCATTGTGCATGAGCCGATAATTATAGGTCATCATGATCCCGTCGATCCAGCCGAGCCGGGAAGCGTCCATAAGACACTCCGCCATATTGCTGTGCGTGCTGAACCCGAAAAATTGAATTTTTCCTTCTGATTTAACCCCTTCGGCCCAGCGCCTGGTTTGGTCGTCGATCTCATCGATACCACTTATGCCGTGCACAAAGAAAAGATCGATATAATCGGTTTTCATTTTTTCCAGTGATTGGTTTAGCTGTTTGGTCATTCCTTTAAGCGTCCAGGCCCAGGATTTTGTCACCAAAAATATTTTTTTGCGGTCTTGGGGATATTTTTCAAAATACTTTCCGATACCCTTCTCACTGCTGCCACCGCCGTACGAATGGGCGGTATCCCAGTAGGTAATTCCCCATCGGGCAGCCTGTTTCAACAACAGCAGGCTGTTTTGCATATTAACACTGCCGCCCAGAGAAAGGATGGAGACATTTACACCGGTTTTTCCAAAGGGACGTTTGGGCACCGTCTTAAGATTTGTCGCCAGATAAGGAGCGTTGGTTGAAGCATTGGAAGAGGCTATCAACGGGGATATCATTGATCCCACTCCGGCTGCACCGGCGGTTTTTAAAAAATTCCTGCGAGACCAGCATTTCTTTTGTTTAGTCATATTATTGACCTCCTTGAGGCTTTTTGAAATAGCATCTAATGTCATCGATACGAATTTTTAAAATAGTTACAGCCCCCTGTCACATAAAATGGAGAGAGCAAAAGGCTTTCAACCGTTCCACAAACTTTCAGAGTTTCTCTTGAACAGGGCACCCGGCTGGTTCTCAAAAAGTATTCGGCTCTTCATATAAGCCTGTGATTTGGATCACGCGATTCATTTTCGGCGGTGACCCGGATGGCCCGCTTTCCTCGAACGGGGCATTCATGTTCACAGATGCCGCAACCGATGCACCGTTCAGGATCGACAAACGGCCTTTGAAGCCTGATCAGAAGGGTAACATTGTCCCCCGCCGCCGGGGGCGGCTCCCAGGGAGCCTTCGGGGCGATCGCCAGGCTGCGGGCGGTGTTTTTTACTATCAGACGTGGTGGCTGATCCGGCTGTCCCTCCGGCAGACAAAAATAATCACCGGTAGCCAGCCGGCGGCTGGCGAGCACATCCGTGTCGAATTCGATAAAATGGCTGTTGGCTGTTTTGACAACCAGCGATGTTTCCAGATGAACCCGATTGAATTGTTCACGGGTGAAAATTGCCTTGGGGCTTACCGGACAGTTTTCCTGGCACACGATGCATGGTATGTCCATGGCCCAGGGCAGGCAGCGCCCCCGGTCTATAAACGCGGTACCTATTATTATCGGGCCGCGGGCTGCAAAATGACCTTGTCCCAGGCGCTCATCCAGGCTGATGGGTCGGATGGCAGCCGTAGGGCACACATTTCCGCAGGCGATGCATTTATGCTGGCAACCGCTGGTCCCGATACGGAAATTGAGGACCGGTGTCCACAGCCCCTCAAGTCCGCCCACCAGACCGGCCGGATGAATGACATTGGTCGGACAAATTCGCATGCACTGGCCGCATTTGATGCAACGGGAAAGAAATTCTTTCTCACCCAGGCTGCCGGGGGGGCGGATAAGGCCCGGGTTCCAATTGTCGCTCAGGTTACCGTTCAGGCGCAGCATGGGAACCGCGGCTGCACCGGATAGAAAGGTAAATACGAATTGTCGCTTGGATAGATCCGGCGATAGTATTTCACCGGCCGCTGAAGGGGTGGTTCGGAAGCCGATTTGGTTATGATGACAATCATTCAAGCAGTTCATGCACAGAACACACTCATTAATTCGTATCGTGGAAGAAGGTGAGCAGGCGCCTTCACAATCTTTTTCACAAAGGTGACAATCCGTGCATTCGGCCTCGCTTTTTCCGATTCGCCACAGTGCATTACGACTCAAGATGCCGAAAAGCGCACCCAGCGGACAGATATACCTGCAGTAAAAGCGGGGAGATTTATAATTCAACAATATCGCGGTCACAAAGATAAACCCAATCAGCCAGGACCCGTCGTAAAATCGCGGTTTTGTAAATAACTTCAAGGCCGAGCCGTCAATAAGGGGCAATATAATGAGATTGATCGAACGATAAACCAGCGGAATCGGATCAAGCAGTCCGATCTGCAGAGAAGCCGACAGTATGCGTGCCTCCTGGAACACCATACCAAGCACCACCCACAGCCCGATGCCGCAAACTAGATATGCGAACAGTTTTTTGGGATCTGCCGGCATTTTTAACATTGTGACGATAATTGCCGCTGCCAAACCGCAGAAAACCAATGTCCAGAAAATCCAGGGCGTGTTGGCGGGGGCATGAATGAGGAACAGCGCCACATCGGCGATGGCCACAGACAGCAGGAAAATCAGAACCCCATATTTAAAAATCTGCCACCGATTATAACGGTTTGTTTTGACTTGCTCCAATAACGATTTGCGCCGTCGGCCCAGGTATCCGAAAAAATGGTGGATCGAGCCAAAGGGACAGATCCAACCACAAAAAAACCTGCCCACAATAATTGTCAACACGATCGTGACCAGTCCCCACAGCAGTCCTTTATACAAGGTATGGGTCGTCAACAGCGTCCCCAGACCGACCAGGGGATCCAGTTCAAGCAGCCAGTTTACCGGCCAGCCGCGGAGTTGCCACCACGCTTCACCCAGGGTTGTAACCACACAAAACCATAGGAGCAGAACTAAAAAGAAAATTTGGCTGATTCGTCTGGCAGTTGTTATTTTCATCTATGAAACCACTTCTACTCTGCTGATAGTACCTCGGGATTAAGAGAATCATAATCGGCGGTACCCACGCCACGTTCCTGTGCTTTGGCAATAAAGGTTAACTGGCTGGCGTCCTTGCCCAGCAAGGTAGCGCCATAGGCATCGGCTGCAACCTGATCGGTGCTGACAATCATTGTATTTGTTTGTTTCAGATCCGAAAGCGATCCACCGGTTGGACCGTTGGACATCATCGTCGTCGTTCCATCCAAAATCACCAGGGAAGGTTTTAACATCGTTGCCAGTTCTTTGATAATATCATGAATATCCTGATGAAATATGTTGCGTCGACCGCCCAGCAGGCCGTACCAGTTTTTCATTATCATGGATGCACCGCTGCGGTGATGGTCTTTTACAGGCGCAACCCCGATAACTTTGGTGATATCCTTAAAGGGTTTGTAAAGTACCGGCCAGTTGCGGATCAGTCTGGCATCGGGAATGGTCATGGATTTGAAATATTGATCCCTGGGCAGTGCCACCTTTGCGCCGGATTTTTGAGCCGCTTCTCCAATTCCGGTCAGGGCGAAACAGCTGGCCGGATCATTAATCGGGTTGTCGGTTACCAATACTTCACGGGCGCCCACTTTGAGACATAAGCGGGTCAGTTCAGAAACCAGCAGCGGATGGGTCGTGGCCGATAGTATCGGCGGTGCTGCGAAGGCCGCATTAACTTTTATCAATATGCGATCTCCACTTTTGACAAAAGTATCCAGGCCGCCTATCGCTTTTAATCCCAGCTGAAGCGTTGCTATCCGATCTCGCCCCCGGACGATACTCAATCTGCTGCCCGTATTGGGTACCGAGAAATCGGGTAATCCTAAATCTTCAGAATCTTGCTTGAGGCCTGTCGGACCCAACGCATCATAAAACCGGTATCCGAGGGCGCACGTTGCCGCAATCGACAGGCCGGCTTTGGCCGAACGGGCCAGAAACTGCCGCCGGTTCAAAACGTTTTTATGGGGATCATTTATTAGTGACATTTTTTTCAAGACTTTCTTTCAATGTAACCGCCAGTTCAATTGCCTGAGCTGGGTCGGTGGCCTCTCGCACACCGGCCGTATAAGGACCCTGAGAAAATATTACCTCATATGTATCCAGGATCATAACCACGCTGGCATTTGCGATCAATGGGCTGGATGCTTGTTTTTCACCGCCAAAGGCCAGCAGAAACCGGTGATAGGCCGATGCCAGATTTTCGGCCTGCAGTGGTGTTTTTCTTCGGGAAATAAAGGCGGTTAGCTCGGCGCCCTCAATTTTGTATTCCGCAATATATACCCGATCAAATCCCTGGTAGCCAAAGGCATCTTGCGCAATCAATACGATACTGTTTTGATCAAGACCGGTGGAAGGGAAAAGGTCTCTTTCAGCCATTGATTTTGTTTCGACCTTAACATTGCTTTTAAACGCTTCGGCAAAAAGTTGCATGGCCGTCATATTTTCTTCGGCCGGAGTAGATCCAATGATTTCCAGATAATAGGGGCCATGGACCCAATAGATGGCATTTTGGGTGCGGTAGGAAAACTGGCCGAGGCCGGCGGGTTTTCCGTCATCACGCTGCTGGGCGCTGTAGACGGAAAAAGCGTTTTCAGTATTTCCCATGTCATAAATGAATACCTCCATCCAGGCGGTCGAATCCCTGTCGGTTTTGAAACGCTGGCTCTCGAGACGTTTGAATCCGGCGGACAGATACAACCCGGCTTTCCCGTTAATTTTATCCGATAGATTCGAGGGCCCGAACACCTCCGGTGGTGACAGTGTGGTCAGGTTTGGGGAAAAGCTTTTCAAAACGCTGATTTTTTCGGTTTCAGACGACAAGAATCGCTTGGCCGGGGATGAAACCAACTGGTAATCTTGAAGAATTGCCGGGGAATACCGAAACTGCTGTAAGAAAATATAGGTTGCGATGGTAGCCAGAACCAACAAAATAAAAAGACTTAGAAAATTTTCCAGCTTGCCGGTTTTGTTCGCCTTGTGATTCACGATAGCCTCAATCCTGTTTAACATCAGTCAGAACAATACCATCAATACCGACAGTAACCCGTTAGCTGCATATCGGAAAAAACATTCACTTGATTTGATGAGAATCGACGCAGTGAAGAATGGCCTTGAGTTTTTCCGGAGCTCGGAGAGAAAAATTTTGATAAGAAGGCCGTGAGATATATGAAATCCAAATGGCCCTCTTTTGTTTCTTGCGGCATCCTTTTTTATTCGCTCGGGAACCTCCGCAACACTCGCTATCGGTATCGCCACAACAAGAAAGAGAACCAGATATCGCATAATTTCTCAGCGTCGCCTTTGGGTCAGCAGCAGCCGGTGATTGTATCACCGCGC
>CAMYNZ010000139.1 GCA_947259865.1 uncultured Desulfobacterales bacterium
GTTGTCCCGCGGATTCAAATGCTCACGTACTGGCGTGTACGCTCCGCTTTGAATCCGCGGGACGCCTTGCCCTTGGACCTAATCTAAGATTTTGAAACCACTTCTGGATAAAAATTACATCCCCACCGGCAACATGCACAACAAGTTTAACTCTTCAAATGTTTTTACCCTTTTTTTGATGATCAATTGCGATTAAAGCCTTCGGCAACTGCCAAATGGTAAATTGGAGAAGCAATTAAAGTTATTAATTATAACATGTTTTACCTCGTTGCTAAACCCATACCCTAAAAAAGGGGAGTAACCTCAGCCCATATATACCGTAAGCAGGTTTTCCCTTGCCCTGACCCGCTGGATTGTCACTTGAATCAAATCCTCGGGTTTCAATTCCACGCCGCTGGTTATGGGCAGATCGCATTCAATCATATATTGAGGCAGGAGTATGCGATAATTCTTTTTAAATACCAAAAGAACAATGGCCTCCTCTTTTTGGCCGATGCATTCTTCCAGATATCTCAGCACCCAGTAACGCATACGATTTTGTTGTATTCTGGCCACATTGCCGGTGGTGTGGGTAAGTATGGTTATGAAATTATCGATTTCCGCTGCAGAATAAGGTGTTTCCTTGCCGAGAGCGGCCCTGAACTGACGCTGGGTCACTAGATCAAAATATTTCCGGATAGGAGAGGTTGCCGTAAGATAGGCTTCAAGTCCGAGGCCTGAATGATGCTCTGGTTCACTGTTCAGTACAAAACGATTTAAAAGCCGGCGTTGCATAATATTTTGAAATAGACTGCCTTCGTCACCTTTGAATAATCGCTCTTTGGGCGCCGGTTGGGACCGGTAAACGGCGGGCACGCCTTGCTTTTTCAAATACGCCGCCATTAACCAGTTGGCCATGATCATCAGTTCAGAAATTAGCATTCTTCCCGGACTTTCGCGATTAATCCTGTTGACGGTGATTTCACCATTCGCGTCAATCCATACATTAATTTCCGGCAATGATATTTGGATCGCTCCGGCATCCAGTCGGGTTTGGCGAAATTTCAGGGCAATTTCTCGAAAATCTGCAATACCCTCCAGTTCATCCGCCAACTGGTTAACATCATAGTAAGTATATTTATGTTTTACATTGATCAGGCTTGGTAAGATGTCATAATCAATTATGCCGTAGGAAGGATATAGATTCACCATTGTGCTGATGGCCGGACGCAGTTCGCCGACTTTTAGGCTGCAAAGATCTTCAGCCAGACAGGCGGGTAGCATGGGTATCTTTCCGTCCGGCATATAAATGGAACTTCCCCGGGATAGAGCTTCTTGATCGATTTTGTCACCCTTTTTGACAAAATGGGCGACATCAACGATATGAATGCCAAGCCTGTAACCATCCTGCACGCGTTCCAGGCTGATGGCATCGTCAAAATCGAGTGTGGCCTGTCCATCAATGGTAATCGCCGGAACCTCAGTAAGATCTATACGCCCATCATGGTCTGAAACAATTTGGGGGAAACCGCTCTTCGTCTTGACAAGCGTGGAAGCGCTTTCCACCACATCGGCGGGGAATGTCGTTGGAATTTCGAATCGAAAGAGGTCGATGTTCTCATTTTGATCCCATATCCCAAGTTTAACAAGGATTTGAAATACCCTGCCGATCTCCTTGATACCGGCTTTTGCAAGCATATCTCTTCCGAGTGCAAAGCGCCGGCTTTCATTTTCAAATAAATACGTCGATTTCAATATATCGACAATTTCAATCTTTCGCGCCGATAAAGGTTCGGTCAACCGGAAATTATCGGTAAGGATAAGCTTGAGCCAATCCGCACCTTCTTGAATGATTTTATCCCTGCGAGCTTGTTCCTCTGCCCGGGCAATAAGCCGGTCAACCTGTTCCGCAGAATTTGGGAAAAATCCATCGAGGTTGAATTTAAAATAGAACCGATCTTGAAAAAATACTCTTATCACAGCTGAAACGTGATCATCCGTTCGGTTGTTCGGAAAACAGAATTCGGTCATCGTTTCGATGTCAATCCATTCTTGCTCGGTATTCAAAACATCCCACAATTCCTTTACATCTATCTGTCTCATTAGGTCGCGGCGGCGGGTCGCGATTTCTTTTAAGGCTTCAACCAATTTTTGCCTGCTCAGGGACGGATCTAAACGTTTAGCATACCTTTGCAGCAGACGGCCGGCCGAAAGTTTCACCTCGCGGTTATTTTCGGAGAGCAGCCTCAGCCGTTGCTTTTTGACCTCCAGTACGACCGCACAGAGTATTTTCTGGCGATCAATATATTCAACGAGGCGTCCTGACTCCATAAATTCGCATAATACCAATCGACTTTTATAAAGTCAATGTGGGGCTAAAAGCGCTGGAAGTGGTTTCTTGCCATACAAACCGGTTGCTTCGCACCCGGTTGCAAGTGCACCGTTTAAAGCACTGACGCGCTTTTACCTTTCTCCGCCGCCGGCGCCGAAATTATGCCTTTCCGTGCAGGACACGGTATGGTCGTTGACTTCAAAACTACGCCTGAGACGGGCAAACCACGCCCGAGGCGGACAAGCCTCAAATTAGGCTCAAGAGCAAAGAGATGTGACCACGGATTACGCTGATATCACGGATAATAAAAAATATTGTATAAGCCCTTTGCAACGCATCCATTGGATCTTATGGAGAGTTTTGAAAGGGATCTATATGACTTGCGATTATTTAAGATTGCAATTATATTCAAGCATCCAGAATCACGCATCGCATATTTAGTTACTTACGTTTGATTTATTGGAATTTTTCAACAAAAAACATCACTAATCCTTATTTCAACCTTGAACGTTGAACTTTGAACCCTGAACCCATCTTGTTCCGGCTTGTTCGGGTTGGGCAAATGAAATCTTCATCCTTAATAAAACCATATTTGAAAGAAAACCGTTTCCTCATCTTTATCGGGCTTATCAGTTTGATCATCGTCGATGTCCTGCAGCTCTTTATTCCCCGCGTTATTAAATGGACCGTGGATGATTTAACCGCCTTCCAGATCAATCTAACCGGATTGTTAACTTATTCCCTGTATCTCGCAGGTATAGGATTATTAATCGGAGTGTTCCGCTATTTTTGGCGACATTGTCTTCTGGGAACGTCGCGACGGGTCGAAGAAGGAATCCGCAATGTTCTTTTCAGCCACATTCAAACCCTCTCAGCCGCCTATTTCGATAAAGTTAAAACCGGCGATCTAATGGCCCACGCCACAAATGATATCCAGCAGGTGAGAATGGCCACCGGCATGGGAATGGTGGCACTGAATGATGCAATCGTCCTGGGAGCCGCGGCTATCGGCTTTATGGCCTATATCAACCTAAAATTGACTTTATTTGTTCTTATCCCAATGCCGTTTATCGTATTGGGCACCCGGTTTTTCAGTAAAAAAATGCACCGGCGCTATCAGGAGGTACAGGCAGGTTTTTCTGACTTAACCGAAGTTGTGAGGGAACGATTCACTGGCATCCGCTTGATTAAAGCTTACAACTGGGAGCGGGAAGAAATTGGCAGCGTAGGACAAATTTCAAAAGCATATGTCAATAAGAACATCAGTCTGGTTAAGATCACCGGTATTTTTTTCCCAATGATGATTTTGTTCACAAATTTAAGCCAGGCTATCGTAATCTACCTTGGCGGTCGGCAAACCATCGGGCTTGTCATCACGCCGGGTGATTTTGTGGCGTTCATAAGTTATCTCGGACTGCTGACCTGGCCCATGATGGCTTTGGGATGGGTAACCAATCTGATTCAACGGGGCAGAGCCTCGCTGGATAGATTGAATACCATTTTACAAACCCAACCGCAAATTGTAGATTTGCCGGACGCACGATTGATCCGACAGGCCAAAGGGCAGATAATTTTTGAAAACGTGACCTTTTCGTATGGGCAGCCGGAAACGTCTACCGCGGCGGCGGTAATTTCAAACATTGACATTGAACTGGAGCCCGGCAAAATTTTGGGTGTCGTAGGACCCCCCGGCAGCGGCAAAACCACCCTGTTAAATCTTATCCCACGACTCTATGATGTAACCCGGGGACGGATCCTGTTGGATGGTGAGGATATTCGCCGGTTTCAAATCAACAGCCTGCGGTCACAGATAGCTTTCCTATCTCAAGAACCATTTCTATTTGCCGGAACAATTCGGCAAAACATCACGCTGGGCAATCAAAATTTTAGCGAACCGCAGTTAATCGGTGCCGCTGCTGATGCGTCAGTATATGAGACCATTAAAACGTTTCCCAACGGCTTCGACACACTGGTTGGAGAGAAAGGCGTGATCCTGTCCGGCGGTCAGAAGCAGCGTATTGCACTTGCCCGCGCCTTGCTGATACCAGTGCCAATCTTGGTTTTAGACGATCCGATAAGTCAGGTGGATTTGGAAACCGGATCCATTATTATCGACACCATACGCGCAATGGCCGGATCCAGAACCATTGTTATTGTGTCCCACCGACTGTCGGCTGTCCGATTTGCGGA
The DNA here is from genome assembly GCA_947259865.1 of uncultured Desulfobacterales bacterium. Next base: position 4,502 of record CAMYNZ010000139.1, read on the forward strand.
TGCGATCATCACCATGAAAAATGGGCGGATCGTTGAAACCGGTACTCACGATGAATTAATGGCCTTAAACGACTACTATGCAAAAACCTTTCACCTGCAGGAAATTGTAGAGGATGTGAATGCGAACTGATTTCGGATATTTCGAAGAGAAAAAACTGGGTAAAGCTTACGATATTAAGCTGCTCAAAAGGCTTTATCCTTTCACCCGTCCTTATAAAAAATTTATTACAGGATCGATTATTCTGGTAGTGGCAATTACATTTCTTGATCTTTCCCTGCCATTAATAACCAAAACGGCAATTGACAGATATATTGTACCGCAGGCTGAACCGGGCTTAAATGACAGAACAAAAAATTCTGATACGGGTGCGAGATACATTCAAGTTGACCTGACGGCTCCCGGCGTCCGGGAGATTGTCCAAAAATATTCTCCATTGTTCGATACCCAGGGTGAGGTTGCTCGGATCCACTACAGTAAGCTCTCACGGCTGGCAACAGAAGATCTGAGCATATTGCGCCAACGGGATTACGACGGTCTTACCGTAGTAGCCGTCATATTCTTGATGATTATTCTCATGGATTTCGGACTTAATTTTGTCCAGCGGGTCATAATGGAATACACCGGTCACGTCGTGATGCATGACTTGCGCATGAACTTGTTCGGACATATTCAAACGCTATCAATAGATTTTTTCACCCGCAATCCCGTCGGTCGTCTGGTTACACGGGTCACCAATGACGTCCAAAATATGCACGAGCTGTTCACATCGGTTATCGCGTTTATTTTCAAAGATCTCTTTTTACTGCTCGGAATCGCGATTGTCCTTGTGAGCCTGAATTGGAAATTAGCGTTACTTTGCTTTTCAGTTTTACCGATCGTTCTTTATGCCACCGGCATTTTCTCTCGACGGGCCAGAGACATATTCAGGTTATTGCGTATAAAAATTGCAGAGATAAATACCCGCTTTTCGGAAACCATCAGCGGGATAAAAATTGTTCAGCTATTCCGTCATGAAGAACAGAATTCCCTTGAATTTGAAAAACTGAATCATGAAAACTATCTGGCCGGGATGCAACAAATCCGGATTCTGGGTATATTTTTGCCGTTTATAGAGATATTGGGGGTGTTGGTACTCTCAATGGTGATTTTATACGGCGGCAGCAGAATCCTCTCGGGGGTTTTGAGCCTTGGCGCATTCGTAGCGTTTATTCAATACATGCGAATGTTTTTCAGACCGATCCGGGATCTGGCCGAAAAATATAATATCCTGCAAAATGCCATGGCTTCAGCTGAAAGGTTAATCTTAATACTGGACAGTGAAGATGTCCTGCCGCATCCCGCGCTTTCCTCCTATCACGATCCGACCGCCTTGCGACACATACAAGAAATTTCTTTTGAAAACGTTTCTTTCAGTTATATCGCCGGAGAGATAGTACTTAAAGGAATCACCTTCCATGTTGGTGCCGGCGAAACGATTGCCGTGGTCGGCCCGACCGGTGCCGGTAAAACATCCCTTATCAACCTTATACTGAGATTTTACGACCCCACTGCGGGTCGTGTATTAATCAATGGCAGGAATATAAAATATTACGATTCCGGGGTCTTCAGAACCAAAATGGCCCTGGTTATGCAGGAGCCCTTTTTGTTTTCAGAAACCATAGGTTACAATATTTTTAGAGGTACAACCGGCCTATCCGAACATCAAATGGAAAAAATCTTAAAAGCATCAAACTGCAAAAGCATCACGGATAAACTGCCGCTAGGAACGGATACAATTCTATCCGAAGGGGGCTTGTCTATCTCAAGCGGTGAACGCCAGCTCATATCCATTGCAAGGGCCTTTGCCCGCAATCCGGAAGTCATCCTATTTGACGAGGCCACATCATATGTAGATTCTCAAACCGAAACTCAAATTCAGGATGCACTGGGAAAACTCATGAAAAAACGTACCGCTTTTATTGTTGCCCATCGACTGTCCACAGTACGCCATGCCGACAGAATAATCGTGCTCCATCGCGGGCGGATCATCGAAAGTGGAACCCACCATGAACTAATGAAAGAAGCGGGATTCTATTATCAATTGAACCAACTACAAAATTAAGCCAATTTGAACATATTTTATTGCCAAATATTAATTGGCGTGATATGAAATTCTATTTTGTGAACTGAATCTAGAAGTTATCGAAATCTTTAGAAATATTGGAATGCAAATACGAGGGGCCAGGCAGTTTTGACCTGGTTTTGTAATGTAAACTTTAACCTAAAGGAGGAATGAATCAATGGCTTACAATGCAGTAGAAATGGCTGACTGGCAAATTTCAGAAGCGGCAGAAAAAAACATGCCCACACCGGAAGAGTGGCGGGAGAAATTAGGCTTGGAAAAGGATGAAATCCTGCCGGTGGGCAGACTGGCCAAACTCGACTTTCTCAAGATCATTAATCGTCTAAAAGACAAACCCGATGGCAAGTACATTGAAGTGACCGCCATCACCCCAACCCCACTGGGCGAAGGCAAGAGCACGACATCCTGTGGCCTGATGGAAGGTATGGGCAAGCGTGGTGTGAATGTCGGCGGTGCGCTGCGGCAACCATCCGGTGGCCCCACCATGAACGTAAAGGGGACGGCGGCCGGCGGCGGTAACTCCCTGCTAATCCCCATGACCGAATTCTCTCTGGGGTTGACCGGTGACATCAATGACATCATGAACGCCCATAACCTGGCCATGGTGGCCTTAACCGCGCGCATGCAGCATGAGCGAAACTACACCGACGAACAGCTGGATCGACTGACCAAAATGGCGCGTCTGAATATCGATCCGACCCGTGTGGAGATGGGCTGGATCATCGATTTCTGCGCCCAGGCCCTGCGCAACATTATTATCGGCATCGGCGGGCGCATGGACGGGTTCACTATGCAATCCAGATTCGGCATTGCGGTGGGCTCCGAGTGCATGGCCATTCTGTCGATCATCCGCGATCTGGCCGATCTGAAAGAACGGCTCAACAATATCACCGTGGCATTCGATAAAAGCGGCAAGCCGGTGACCACCGGTGACCTGGAATGCGGCAACGCTATGACCGCTTTTATGCGCAACACCATCAATCCCACTATGATGTGCACCGCCGAGTACAATCCCTGCATGGTACACGCCGGGCCCTTTGCCAACATTGCCGTGGGCCAATCCTCGATTATTGCCGACCGTGTGGGTTTGAAACTGTTCGACTATCATGTCACCGAATCCGGCTTCGGCGCCGACATCGGCTTCGAGAAATTCTGGAACGTGAAATCCCGCTTCAGCGGATTGAAACCACATGTGTCGGTTCTGACCACCACTATCCGCGCGCTCAAGAGCCACGGCGGTGGACCCAAAGTGACCCCGGGCATTGCCATGCCGGAAGAATATACCAAGGAAAACGTTGGAATGGTGGAAGCCGGCTGCGTGAACATGGTACATCATATCAATACTATTCGAAAAGCCGGCATCAACCCGGTGGTTTGCATCAACCGGTTCTACACCGATACGGATGAGGAATGTAAAATCGTCCGCAAGGCAGCCGAAGCGGCCGGTGCCCGCTGCGCCGAGTCCAAACACTGGGAGCTGGGCGGCGACGGTGCCCTGGAATTTGCCGATGCAGTCGTCGAGGCTTGCGAAGAGGAAAACGAATTCAAATTCCTCTACCCGCTGGAGATGAAACTGCGCGATCGCGTCGACATCATCGCTAAAGAAGTCTATGGCGCAGACGGCGTGGCCTGGACCCCGGAAGCCGAGGCCAAGGCCAAAATGCTCGAGAACGATCCCAAGTATGCCGATTTTACAACCATGATGGTTAAAACCCATCTCAGCCTGAGCCACGACCCGACTCTCAAGGGTGCGCCCAAAGGATGGACGTTGCCCGTTCGGGATGTGCTGATTTATTCCGGAGCGAAATTTCTGTGTCCCTGCGCCGGAACCATCAGCCTGATGCCCGGAACGGGTTCCAACCCGGCTTTCCGGCGTGTTGATGTCGATGTCAAAACCGGCAAAGTATCCGGTCTGTTCTAATCACAGTCAACCATAAATTTTAATAAAAACAGGGCCCGAGAACATTCTCGGGCCCTGTTTTTTTACTTGATTGTTTCGTAAAAAGTCCCGATTCCGTCACTCCGGCGAAAGCCGGAGTCCAGAAACTATTGAAATGGCTGGATTCCGGCTTTCCAGACTGTGTCTTAATTGACAAAACGATACATACTGCTGTTTTGTCATTCCGGGCTTGACCCGGAATCCAGTGTTTTTTCAGATTGTTATGTAACTGGATGCCGGATCCGTCATCCCGGACTTGATCCGGGACCGGCATGACGGGAAGAAATAAAACGCTTTTTAGAATTATGACACACCCTGGAAAGCCGGAATCCAGCCATTTCAATAGTTTCTGGACTCCGGCTCCCTGATCGGAGTCAGGGACGAGCTTCGCCGGAGTGACGGAATCGGGACTTTT